>SKZA01000220.1 GCA_007127595.1 Kiritimatiellia bacterium | reverse complement strand
TGTATTCCGACCTACATGCTGGCCAGCGGCTTGATCAGCGCCGGCATGAACTGGTGGCAGGCCATTCTTACCGTTGCTTTGGGCAATCTGATCGTATGCATCCCGATGCTCCTCAACGGTCATGCCGGCACCAAATACGGGATCACGTTCCCCGTATTTGCCCGCGCCGCATTCGGCACCATGGGCACACACATCGCTTCCGTATTGCGCGCAGTCGTGGCGTGCGGCTGGTTTGGTATCCAGACATGGATCGGGGGTATGGCGATCTACAGCCTAACATTGCTGGCGGTACCGGGCCTGGCGGACACGCCGGTCATCGGCCTGCTGAGCTCCGACTATATCGCTGTGAATCTCGCCCAGTTCTTCTGTTTCCTGTTGTTTTGGGCCATCAATATCGGGCTGTTCCTTTGGAAAGGAATGGACAGCATAAAATATATTGAACACTGGGGCGCGCCGTTGCTGATTGCCATGGGGGTCGCCCTGTTGGTATGGGCTTGGATCAACGCCGATGGGTTCGGCCCCATGCTCACGCAGCCCGACCAGTTTGAGACACGCGCAGATTTCTGGCGCGCCTTCTTCCCCGGCCTCACCGCCATGGTCGGGTTCTGGGCCACGCTCTCCCTCAATATCCCGGACTTCACGCGTCATGCGCGTTCGCAGAAGGACCAGATGCTCGGCCAATTCCTCGGCCTTAACACCACGATGCCGTTTTATGCATTTGTCGGCGTCGCTGTCACCAGCGCCACCATCGTGATCTATGGAGAAGCGATCTGGGATCCGGTCGAACTGTTGGCCCGGTTCGAGAACATTACGCTGATCTTCGTTTCCATGTTCGCGCTGGCGCTCGCCACGCTCACCACCAACATGGCGGCCAACGTGGTCGCGCCATCAGCGGCCTTTTCCAATTTTCTGCCCCGCCTGATCAGCCTGCGCAGTGGTGCGCTTATCACCGGGATCATTGGGATTGCGATGATGCCTTGGCAACTGATTGCGAATCCGAGCGTGTATATCTTCACGTGGCTGATCGGCTATTCGGCCTTGCTGGGGCCGATCGGCGGGATTTTGATTTGTGATTACTTCTTCATCCGCCGCACCCGCATGAATCTGGCGGCCCTGTACGATGTAAAAGGGGAATACGCCTATACGCATGGTTTCAACCCGCTCGCCCTGGTCGCGCTCGCGGTGGCGATCGCGCCCAATGTCCCCGGCTTCCTCACGCAGATCGGGCTGATCGAAGCGCCGCCCTTCTGGGCGAACCTCTACAACTACGCCTGGTTCATCGGCTTCTTTGTTGCCTTTGCCGTTTATGGCCTGCTGATGAAGGCCGTCCGGAAATAGTCGCTCCCCGCCACAAAAACCTTGCTTCGTTCGACCGTGCGGCCTACGATCTGCGCTTAGTACAGGCACTTTGGGTTTACCCAAGAACACAACAGACAGGGGGAGACAAATGAAGATACGTATGATTGGTTTGCCCGTCATTGCGGCCATTGCGGTAACGGCCGTGTTGGCGGTCACAGGCTGCGAACAGGCGCAGGAAATCGGAGAGCCCGGCCTTCAGACCGTGGATTCCAGCACCTTCAGCCATGTCGGCTATGATCCGGCGTCGCAGGAGTTGACCGTGGTATTCCGCGAGGGCGGCGAGACCTACGTGTACAAGAATGTCGGCGCCGATGTCTATGAAGGATTGATGGCGGCCGAGTCGATTGGCGCGTTCTATCACCAGAACATTCGCGATCAGTTCGAGTTCGATCGTCCCTGATCGACGGCGATAACGCTCACATGAAAACGGACGCGCGCGTTTACGCGGGCGTCCGTTTTCTTTATGACCCCAACCAACGATCTGCAAGCACGCGCAGCGACGGGAATAAGGGCCGCCCGCATTCCCGCAATCGGTCCTCATGCTGGTTGCCTCCCGCAAGCAAAACGCATTGCGCGCCCATGGCTGCGGCCACCTCGGCATCGTGTGCCGTATCGCCGATCAACAGGATATCTTTCGGGGAACAATTCGCTTTGCGCATCCACATGAGCGCCTTGTCGATCTTGCCCGCAGCGTAATGATCATCGCTTCCCGTCACATGGTCAAAGAACCCGTAGATCTCAAAATGGCGCAGCAACGACACCAAAGTGGAATGTTCGTAAGCCGACAAGACGGATTGCGGCACGCCCGCGCGCGCCAGCGAAGTTAACGCCTGCAGGGCGCCGTCGTGCAGGTCACATTCCAGCCGCCGTCGTTCATATTCTTTTATGAACGCCGTGCCCAGGGCTTCGAATGAATGGCGCTCCAGATCGAAGCCCAGGCGGCGATAGTAATCCACCACCGGAAAGTCGAACACACGCTGATAGCGTTCCAGCGTCAATAGGGGCAGTTCGTGTTCGCGCAGCAGGCCGTTCATTACGTCCATACACAGCCAGGCGTCGTTGAACAAGGTGCCGTTCCAGTCCCAAACCACGCGCGACACCGGCGCTTCAAGAAAATCCGCTTTCAACATGTTTTTGATATACCTATACTGCCGTGCAAATGCAATCGCGCGAACCATACGCACGACCTGACATGCTTGCGACAACGCAATGGGTGGCCGATCGCCTCCACACAAAGGGGATCCGCTTGCTGGAAGTGGACGTGGACACGTCGGCTTACGAACACGGCCACCTGCCCGGCGCGTTCGGCGTGAACTGGACCTCCCAATTGAGTAACCGCGTGCGGCGCGACTTGTTGACCGGGGAGGAATTCGAGCGTTTATGTCGGCATGTGGGCGTGGCCAACGACACCACCGTCGTGTTCTACGGCGACAACCACAACTGGTTCGCCGCTTATGCGTTGTGGCAGTTCCGTTACTTCGGCCACCCCGACGAAAAGCTCAAACTTATGGACGGCGGCCGCGGCAAATGGATTGCCGAAGGGCGCGAACTCGTAACGGATATACCCGAACCGGATCACGTCGTGTACGAGGCGGCCGAACCCGACCCGTCGATTCGAGCCTTCAAGGAAGACGTTTTCGCGCAGGTCGAACAGCGTGACGCAAACCTGGTCGACGTACGCTCCGTCGCCGAATACAAGGGCGACGTCATCGCGCCGCCGGGCATGAACGAAACGGCGCAACGCGGAGGGCACATCCCCGGCGCCGTCAATGTCCCGTGGGCGGAAACGTTGAACGAGGACGGGACATTCAAGTCGCCCGACGCGCTGCGCGCGTTATTCGCCGAACGAGGTGTTCGCTCGGACCGGAAAACCATCACCTACTGTCGCATCGGCGAACGGTCATCGCATACCTGGTTCGTGATGAAGTATCTATTGGGCCATCCCGACGTGTCCAACTATGATGGGAGCTGGACGGAATGGGGCAATCTCATCGGCGCGCCGATCGAACGAAGCTGACCAAGCGTCATATACACCGCGCTTCGCCAACAACCACACATCAAAAAACTTTGCGCCTTTGCGTTTCCTCCGAAGGCGGACCGCCTCCGGCCCTGCGCGTTAACTTAATGCCAAACACCAAGACGTATGTGGCCAAACCCTTGCTCATCGGCGGACCTGAATGCTCCCTGCTGGAGCAGGGAGCTACGAGAGACAAACAACGGTCGTTCACGTTTTCGTAGCGCCCTGCTCCAGCAGGGCGCCTTCCGGTCTCCAACGAACAGCGGCGGAAGGGGAAGTAGGGCCGGGGCAATGCTTAAGTTAACGCGCATGGCCTCCGGCGGGAAAATCTTTCGTCTGCTGCGACATGCGGGCCGGGGCGGGTAGGACAACATACCGAAAACGCTTACATTCTCCATGGAGGGACGCGCTCTTGTCCCGCCGTAGGCCCTGCGAAGGCGGATCCGCGCGTCCGGGTCACGCGGAAGCGTGACCCTCCAATGTGAGGTTATTCTGAAACGCAAGCGGATAGGCTCTACTTATCTTCCCGCGGACTGGGTACCACGAGAACGGGGCACGTCGCCTTGCGCAAGACGCCTTCGGATACGCTGCCGACAATCAGGTGATAGAGCGCGCCGCGCCCGTGCGAACCCATCACAATCAGGTCCGCTTCCAAGTCCTTGGCCTCCTCCAGGATCTTTTCAATCGTCGGCCCCTGGATGAACTGTGAGGTGGCCGTGACGCCCTGTTCTTCGACGCGCTTTTGCAAGGCGTGCAATTTGCGGTGTTCTTCACGGAATTCCTCCGCTACGGCGTCCCGCACGGTTTGCGGCCCGGCTTCATAACCGACAAAGGTGGGATCGGGAGGTGCGACATGCACCAGACATAACCGGGCATCGAAGGACCGCGCCATGCGCACGGCCACATCCAGCATCGGCTCCGTCACGGAGGAAAAATCAATGGCGACCAAAATCGTCTTCATGCTGAAAGAATACCCCGAACAGGGTTGTCCGCGAAGCAAAAATCCACCCGCCCGGCTTCGCCCCTTCGCAAGGCTCGGGAACTTCGCCGAGGCAGGCTTCGTCCTGCGCTGCGCTCCGGACGAAGCCTGGTGGCGAGGGACGGATTTGAACCGCCGACACAAGGATTTTCAGTCCTCTGCTCTACCAACTGAGCTACCCCGCCATAAGGAGATGAGAAGCAGGATGGTACGACTTTTCAACTGGATGTCAATGACCTAGCAGCCTATCCTTGGCGCTCATGAGTACCTGCCCATTTTGCGTACTGAACGAAGACCGCATTTTGATGGAACGCGGCGGATTACGCGTGATCGCCGACGCCTATCCGGTGACCAACGGGCATCTCCTGATCCTGCCCGTGCGCCACGTCGTCTCGTTCCGCGAACTGTCCGATTCCGAATGGCGCGAGGTTCTCGCCCTGATCAAGCTCTGGACGGAACGCCTGACCGCGCAGGATCCCTCCATCGCCGGATTCAATGTCGGCATCAACGACGGCGAAGCGGCGGGACAGACCATTCTGCACGCGCACGTTCACCTGATTCCGCGCCGTGCGGGCGATGTGCCGAATCCGCGCGACGGCGTGCGGGGCGTTATTCCGGGCAAGGCCTCCTATTGATCCGATGGAACTGAATCCCCAATAACCATTCCCCCTTCTTGCGCGCGGTCGAAGCGCATGGTAATAAGAGAGACCATTCAATTGCGGCGCTTATGGTTGATCAACACGCAGACGAGCGACCGGATGCGGACCCGCCCGAGGACCAGCAGCCGGAAGACTTGGAACTGGAAGGCTATATCCTCCAGCGCGAAATCACGCGCGGGGGACAAGCCATCATCTTTTCCGCCATCAAGAAGTCCACGGGGCGCAAGGTGGCGATCAAGTTCTTTCCCGGCGGCAGCTATGCCACGCGAAAGGAAAAGGTCCGAATGGATCGCGAAGTGCGCGTGCTGGCCGCGCTCGATCATCCCAATATCGTTTCCGTCATCGACCGCGGCCAGACGCCGGACGGCTCGACGTATTTCGTGCTCGAATACGTGCATGGCAAGACCCTCGCTGAATTCATCGATGATTTCTGGGATCAGCACGGTTCGCCGAAGACCGCGGACGACCTGAAAGAATTGCTGCAACTGTTCGTGCGCATCGCCGATGCGGTCAACGCCGCGCATCTGCGCGGCGTGGTCCATCGCGATCTTAAACCGTCGAACATCATCATCGACAGCTACGGCGAACCGCACATCCTCGATTTCGGCGTGGCCTTGAGCGCCGTGCCGCTGCTCGACGATCACGGCGACGCGCTGCCTTCGGTGACCTGGACCGGCGAATTTCTCGGCTCGGTTCAGTGGGCCAGCCCTGAACAGGCGGAAGGCGATCAGTCGAAGATCGATGTGCGGTCCGACGTGTACTCCCTCGGTGTGATCCTGTACGAGGTGTT
>SKZA01000132.1 GCA_007127595.1 Kiritimatiellia bacterium | reverse complement strand
GTCCGGTGGCGGCCAGCACCGCCTGCCATAATGGACCCGCTGGGTCCACATGTTTCTTGCGCCCGGTGGCCATGGATAACGGCACATACGCCATGCGGTTGTTGATCAGGGAGACCATGCACGAGGTCATACCCGCCATGGCGGCGTGGACAGCGTCCCGCGCCAGCCGGTCACAGAGGATGTTGTCTTCACTATTAGCGGGGATCCCGCGCACGATATAGCTGGGATTGATATACTTCACCTCCACCGGCTTGCCGGCGTCCTTGAAGTACGCACTAATTCGGTCGCGCAGAAAATGCCCGATATCGCCATAGCGCCGGTTTCCAGATGCGTCCGACCCCACGTTCATTTCGTCGAACAAGTTCTGGCCCGCGCCTTCTGCCACAGCAATCAAAGCATGGTCCCGTGCGTCCATGCGCTTTTCGAGTTCGGCAAAGAACCCGCCTGGACCTTCCAACTCGAACGGCAACTCGGGAATGAGCGTATAATTTACTTTCTGGCTGGCAATGGTGGCGCCGCATGCAATAAAGCCCGCATCGCGTCCCATCAACTTGACCAACCCGATCCCGCGATCCACCCCTTTGGCTTCCACGTGCGCAATTTCCAACACATCCCGCGCCGCGTCCACCGCCGTGTCAAAACCGAAGGTGCGATCGCAATAATAGACATCGTTATCGATCGTTTTCGGAATCCCCACAATGGCAATCGCCAAGCCGCGAGCGGCGATCGCCTCCGCCATTTCCGTGGCCGCCCGCAAGGTGCCGTCGCCGCCGATGCAGTACAGCTGGTTGATGCCCTGCTCAACCATGTAATCGAGCATCACGTTCGTGTCTTGGCGTCCGCGCGATGAGCCGAGAATCGTCCCGCCTTCCGTGTGGATGTCGTCCACCATTTCCGGCGTCAGCACAATGGGCTCCAAACCAGCCGACGGATTCAGCCCCAAATATCCTTTGGGGATACCCCATACATCCGAAACGCGATAATGAAAATGAAGCTCCGTCACAATGGACCGGATCACGCTGTTCAGGCCGGGCGCCAATCCGCCGCACGTGACAATGGCCGCACGGCATGAAAGCGGATCGAAGAAGATCTTCTGGCGCGGACCCGCCATAGGGAACAGCAACTCGGCTTCGGGCGTCGCGCCGGCACGCACCTCGACCGTATGGCGAATCCACTGGTCATCGCCCACAAACTGTTGCCGGTTTGCGATCGGCGTCGCGCGGGTCGCCTGCCCCAACGTTTCGGCGCTGACAAATTTCATGTTAATCCCTATTTAACTTCAGATGCTTAAACCTCGCGGACTGATCGTCCGGGCCGGGTTTGGCAAGTTGCGTCAACCATTCCGCGCAGGCTTTGTCCACGATCCGCGCGGCCTTGCGGACGTCCGCCGTGCGTATATTCAACGGCGGCAGAAACCGGATGACGGTATCGGCGGTTGCGAGCGCGATCAGACCGTGCTTGCGCAGGAGCGCTTCCAATTCTTTCGCCGGCTGATTCAGCACCAAGCCGACCATCAAGCCCGCCCCGCGCACTTCGCGTATGAACGGGTATTTCGCCGCCACCTTTTTCAAGCTTTCCATGAACGCTTCGCCCATGACACGCGCATTATCCAGAAGTCGCTCGTCCTCAATTATGTCCATGACGGCCAGCGCCGCCGCGCACGCGAGCGGCGTGCCGCCAAACGTTGTCGCATGATTCCCCGGTTGAAAGACGTCCGCCAGTTTCGGCGAGGTGACGATGGCGCCGATCGGGAATCCGCCACCCAACCCTTTCGCCAATGAAAACGCGTCGGGTTCAACATCATACCGCTGATACCCGAACCAGCGCCCCGTACGCCCAACGCCGCATTGCACCTCATCAAAAAAGAGGAGCAGATTTTTTCGCCTGCATAATTCCGCAAGGCCCTTTATAAAATCCGGCCGCGCGGGTCGGACGCCGCCCTCGCCCTGCACCGCTTCCACGAGAATCGCCACGGTCTTGTCGTTGACCGCCGCCTGAACGGAGGCCAGGTCATTGTAATCGGCCAGGACAAATCCCGCAGGCAGCGGTTCAAAACCCTTCTGCACCTTGGCCTGTCCCGTCGCGGTCAGCGTGGCCAGCGTCCGCCCGTGAAAGGAATTGCGCATGGTAATGATTTCGTAGCGCCCCTGCGTGTGGCCCCACAAACGCGCCAGCTTGATCAGCGCTTCGTTTGCCTCCGCGCCGGAATTACAGAAGAAACACTTGCCGCCGAGCGAACGCTTGGACAGCGCTTCGGCCAGGCGCGGTTGCAACGTATTATAGAACAGGTTCGAGACGTGCATCAGGCGACCGGCCTGTCGCCGAATGGCCCGGACCAGTCTCGGATGACAATGACCGACGTTGGTCACGGCAATGCCGGCCAGAAAATCGAGATACTTGTTGCCGTCGGCGTCCCAAACCGTCGCGCCGCGCCCCTTCACCAACGCCAAGCCCGGCGCATACGTCGGCATGACGTATTGTTCGTGAAGGGTCTTGATGTCTGACTGTTTGCTCAAGCCATAAACTCCCGTCTTGTTCCGATCCTATTCGTATTGTATCCCGGAAATAGCCGCATATTGGAGGGTCACGCTTCCGCGTGACCCGGACGCGCGGAAGCGCGTCCCTCCAAGGAGTATACGTTTATCAATATTGCAAGGAACTTCCGGGACACAGCACTAGGTCCTCAAGCCCGGCTCGGCGGGAGCCGCAATTCGGTTTTGGGATAGGTTCTAATGCACAATCTCCGTCCCGACGCCTTTGTCCGTGAACAGTTCGAGCAGCAATGAATGCGGCATGCCCGCATCGATGATGTGGGTTTTCCGCACACCGGCCTTCAACGCATTCACGGCCCCGGTAATTTTCGGCAACATCCCGCCATCGATCACGCCCCGCTTGATCAACGCATTGACTTCAGCCATTTTGACCGTCGAGATTCGTGAATCCATATCCGCCGGATTGGCAAGCAGACCCGGAACATCGGACAAGAACACCAGCTTCCGCGCTTTCACCGCCTGCGCAATGGCGGCGGCGGCATCGTCGGCATTCACATTATAGATCTTCCGATCGGCCCCGCGCCCCAAAGGCGTGATGACGGGCGTGAGCGCCGCCTGCAGAAAAGCTTCCGCGGGGGCGATATCGACGTCCGTCACATCACCGACGTAACCCCAATCGAGTTCCTTACCGGTCTTCTTGTCTTTTTCAAGGTGTTTGGTGACCCGGATGATGTCATCGCCATGCATCCCCCGCGCCTTGCACCCGTAGGATTGAAGCGTCTCAACCAACTGCGGGTTGACTTCGTGGTTCAACACATACTCTACCACTTCGATCGCCTGCTCATCCGTCACCCGCAGTCCTTTGACAAACGACGGCTTGAGGCCTTTTTCCTTCATGCGCTGCGAGATGGATTTCCCGCCGCCGTGCACGATGACCGGCCGCAAGCCGACACATTCCATGAAGGCAATGTCCTTGAGGATGTTGTTCACCCCATCCTCGTCCTCCATGATGCTGCCGCCGAATTTAACGACAACGGTCTCGCCGCGGAACCGCTGGATGTACGGCAACGCTTCAATCAGGACCGATGCTTTTTCTATGACCGTTTGCATGAATGAATATTGGTTATTGAGTCAGGTTACGTTGATCCGTACATATTCTTCCGTGATCTCACACGTATACACGACTGCGCGGCCTTCGCCAAGATTGAGGTTGATCCGAATCGTGAATCGCGTCTGCTCAATCACGGCCTTCAAGGTCTCCAAAGGGATGCCGGTCGCCAGTCCCTGATGGGCGGCGTGATGTTCGTCGTACCAGATGTCCACCTTGTCTTCGTCCACACGCGCCTTGGCATAGCCGATGGCGTCCATGACCCGACCCCAATTCGGATACACACCGGCCCAGGACGTCTTCACAAGAAACGAATTCGCCACGGCACGCGCCGCCTTGTCCGCGTCCGCGTCGGACTCCGCGCCCTCGACGATAATGGTAATTCGTTTATTCGCGCCTTCGCCGTCTTCCACGATCTTTAACGCCAATTGAAGCGTGACCTCGTTCAGCGCGGCGATGAAATCGGGCCACGCCGGATGGTCTTCGTTCAACGCGGCCTCGTGTCCGGCTTGTCCGTTGGCCAGCAGCAAGACGGTATCGTTGGTGCTTTGATCGCCGTCCACGGTGATCCGGTTGAAGCTCTGGTTCACGGCTGCGGCCAGGGCCTTTTGCAGCGCCGCTTGGTCCACCGCCGCGTCCGTCATCACGAAAGCGAGCATCGTGGCCATGTTCGGCTCGATCATGCCCGCGCCCTTGGCGATACCGCTGAGTACAACCGGCTTTCCGTCCACCTGGAACTTTACCGTCCAGTGCTTGACGCGTATGTCCGTGGTCATGATGGCTTCGGCGGCGTCTCGACCGCCCGTGGCGGAAACCTTCTGCGCTGCATGCCGGACACCCGCCTCCACAACATCCATCGGCAATCGCGCACCGATATGACCTGTGGAACAGACAAACACCGTTTCATCCGGCACACCAAGCGCCTCGGCGGTCACGGTCGCCATCCGCCGCGCATCGGCCAGACCGTCCGCGCCCGTACAGGCGTTGGCGTTCCCGCTGTTGATCACGACGGCGCGCGCCGTTCCACCCGTTAAACGTTCCCGGCACAGCTTTACGGGCGCCGCATTTACCTGGTTGGTCGTGAATACGCCGGCCACCGTCGCGGGCGTATCGGATACCAGCAAGGCCAGGTCTTTCACTTCCCGCTTCTTGATGCCCGCGCGAACGCCCGCCGCGCGGAAGCCGGCGGGGAGGAGGATTTCATCTGTGCCGAGCAACTCAGATTTCATGATATGACTCTATAAGGGGTTAGGGTGTCGGGTGTCGGGTGTCGAGTGTCGGGTGTCGCGCATTCCGTCACATCGCCATACACGCGACACCCGACACCCTATACTCTATACGAAAACGACCCCGAACGTTAGGCACATTCGGGGTCGCAATCAAATGTAAACGAATCTTAGCGTTTCGAGAACTGGAAGCGTTTGCGCGCCCCGGGTTGGCCGGGTTTCTTGCGTTCCTTCTCGCGCGGGTCGCGCGTCAGGCAACCGGCGTCTTTCAATGTCGCCTTGAGTTCGGGATCCGCTTGAATCAACGCCCGGGAGATACCATGCCGGATCGCCCCAGCCTGGCCAATCTGACCGCCACCGTGGACATTAACCAGCACGTCATACCGCTTCACCGTATCGGTTATCTGGAACTGCTGCTGCACGAGGCCCTGAATGCAGTCGGTGGGAAAGTATTCTTTCAGCTCTTTCCCGTTCACCATCATCTTGCCCACACCCAAGGCCAGCCGCACGCGCGCGACAGAAGTCTTGCGCCGTCCGGTTGCCGTATATTCCGCTATTTTCTGTACCGCCATCTTGATCCTTCTTTACAACGTCCGCTCAGAGACTGACCGACTCGGGTTTTTGCGCCGCGTGCGCGTGTTCCGCGCCCGGAAACACCCGAAGCCGCGTTAGCATCTGCCGGCTCTGCTTGTTCTTGGGCAGCATGCCCGCCACCGCCTGAGTCACCAGTCGCGTGGGGTTCTTGGCCCGGATATGCCGCGCCGGATGCTCGCGCAAGCCGCTCGCATATCCCGTATAATGCTTATAAATCTTCTGGTCTTCCTTGTTTCCTGTCAACTTGACTTTTGCCGCGTTGATCACCACCACGAAGTCGCCCTGATCGATATGCGGCGCAAAGGTGACCTTGTTCTTTCCGCGCAAAATGGCGGCAATTTTCACAGCCAAGCGGCCCAGCGGCTTATCTGCCGCATCCACCAGGATCCAGCTCCGTACAATCTCTTCTTGTTTAACCAACGTGGTTTTCATT
>SKZA01000079.1 GCA_007127595.1 Kiritimatiellia bacterium | reverse complement strand
TGGCACCCAATTTTGAAAAAAGCGCTTGCAGACGGCCCGCGCATTCGTATAGTCGCGGCTCAATGGCGACTTCACGACGAAGCGCCGAAGCGAGTATCCCTCTGCCACAGGGGGATCAAAGCGGATTTTCCCACTCCTTATTTGAAGGAACGGGAACAACATACGGAGGTATGCAGTGGCAACGACAAGTGAAGTCCGTACGGACGTCGGTATTCAAGACCTGCTGGAAGCAGGCTTGCACTTTGGTCATCAGACCAAACGCTGGAATCCCAAAATGAAGCCGTTCATCTTCGGTGAGCGGAACGGGATCTACATCATCGACCTCGCGAAGAGCCTGGCTCATCTCAACATCGCCCAGAAGTTTCTCTACGACACGGTGGTGCAGGGTCGCAAAGTGCTCTTTGTCGGGACCAAGAAACAGGCGCAGGAACCGCTCAAAGAAGCGGCCGAACGTCTGAACCAGTTTTACGTCACCCATCGCTGGCTGGGCGGTACGTTGACCAATGCGCAGACGGTACGACGCAGTGTACAGCGCATGCGCGAACTGGAGCGCAGGGAAAAGGAAGGTGAACTCGACAAGCTTGCGTCGAAGAAGGAATCCTCGATGCTGCGCCGTGAGTATCAGAAGCTGTTCCGGAACCTGTGCGGTATCGCGGATATGGATCAGCTGCCGGGCGCCCTCTTTGTGGTGGACATCAACCGCGAATCCATCGCCGTGGCGGAAGCCAATCGACTGGGTATTCCGGTCGTGGCGCTGGTGGACACGAACTGTGATCCGGAACCCGTCGACTACCCGATCCCGGGGAACGACGACGCCATTCGCGCCATTCGTCTTGTTGTAAAGAACGTGGCGGACACCATTCAACAGGCGTCCAACGAGTACGCCCGTGTCGCCGCCGAGGAAGCGCGGCGCAAGGCGATCGAGGAAGCCGAAGCGCAGGCCCGCGCCAAGGCCGCGGAAGCGGAGCGCAAGCAGCGCGAGAAAGAGCGGAAGGCGAAGGAAGCCGAAGAGCGCGCCAAGGACAAGGCGCGCTTGGATGAGTTGAAGGCCAAGGAAGCGGCGCTGAAGGAGAAGGCGCGCAAGGAAACGCTGGCCCAGGCCGAGGCGGAAAACAAGGATGCGGCCGGGAAGAAGGCCGCTGCGGAAAGCAAGGCGCCTGCCGCTCCTGCGGAAGCGCCTGCACCGGAAACCCCGCCGGCCGAAGCGGCGCCGGCGCCCGCCGCCGAGACACCGAAGGAAGAGGCCCCGGCCGCCGCGCCGGAAAGCGCCCCCGCGGATCAAGACAAGCCGACGGAAAAGAAGGACGAAGGTAAGGTATAGGGTGTCACGTGCCGCGTGTACGTGGGGACAGACCGTACGTTTACTGAACCCTGAACCCCGAACCCTTTGTTACAAACCACGGAATACGAATTGAACAAGAAGAGGATCAAGTTATGGCGGAAATCACCGCAGCACAAGTAAAGGAACTGAGAGACGCGACCAACGTCAGCATGATGGAATGCAAGAAGGCGCTCGTGGAGTCGGGCGGCGACAAGGACAAGGCGATGCTGTTACTGCGCGAACGCGGTCTGGCCATTGCCGGTAAGCGCGCGGAGCGTGCGGCCAATCAGGGGCTTGTCGCGGCCGACGTGTTCAACGGCGGCAACACCGGCGTCATGATTGAAGTCAACTGCGAGACGGATTTCGTGGCGCGCAACGACGACTTCAAGCAATTCGTCGCGGATCTCCTGGTCAAGGCGCATGATTGCAATGACGACGAGCTGGCGGAAGCGGCGAAGGACGAATTGGCGGACAAGATCGCGGCCATCGGCGAGAATCTTGTCATCCGTCGCAACGTCAAATACGACGTGCAGGACAAGGGCGCTATCGCCAGCTACATTCATTTGGGCGGCAAGATCGGTATTCTCCTTGAAGTCGGTTGCGAAAAGGACGACACGCCCGCGAATGACGAGTTCAAGGAACTGGTCAAGGACATCACCCTGCACATCGCGGCCAGTAACCCGTCGTATTTGAAGCGGGAAGACGTGCCCCAGGATGTCATTGATTCCGAGAAGGCGATTTTTGCGAAGCAGGTCGAAGGCAAGCCCGCAAACATCGTGGACAAGATCGTCGCAGGTAAGATCGACAAGTACTTTGGGCAGGTCTGTCTTCTGGAACAGCCCTTCGTCAAGGATCCCGACCAGACCGTGACCCAACTGCTCGAAGCCAAGGGTAAATCGCTTGGCGACACGTTAGCGATCCGCCGCTACACGCGGTATCAAATTGGTGCGTAGTACCTCGCGAACTGCGATCGCATTATCCGGACGCGGCTCGGCGGGAGCCTCGCCCTCCATAAGAATTTCAAAGGAATCTCTGGGCAAGTGGAGGGCGAGGCTCCCGCCGAGCCGGTATTGGGAAAAACTTCAGGAGGAATCATTTGCTGAACGACTGGATAAACAAGCATCACGACGTCTGGGAACGCGCGGTGGTGCATCCTTTTCTGGATCAATGTGCGGACGCATCCATTGAGGCGGAGGCGTTCAATCGCTGGTTGATACAGGACCGGCTTTTCGTGCTCGAATTTACACGGCTCGCCGGGCGGCTGGTGCAGACCTGTCCGGTTGCGCATCTTGACACGTTACTCGGCGGCATGGTGGCGTTGAAGGACGAGTTGCTCTGGTTTCAGGCCAAGGGCGCGGAACGTCAATTGGAACTGGACGTCAAGCCGCTTCAGACCTGCACCGATTATCGCGCGTTCATGCGCGGGTTATACGACGCGCCGTACGCCGTCCAGGCCGCCGCGTTCTGGGCGATCGAGCGAGCCTACAACGAGGCATGGCAGCGCCCGGGCCCGATGAAACCGCCGTATGACGAGTTTGCCGATCGCTGGGGCAATCCCGGCTTCTCCGCCTATGTCGAACAACTCGCCGCGCAGGCCGATGAAGCCCTCGCCACGGCGGATGCGGAAACGCGTCGCGCCGCGGAACAAGCTTTCGTCGACGTTGCCGCCCTCGAAGAGCGATTCTGGCAGATGGCATTTGCCAGCGAGTGATCCCTCAATCCACATCCGGCGCGAACCGTTTGCGCAGGGTGCGGGAGATGGTGTCGAAGAGGCTGAAGGCGACCGGGACAAGCACTAGCGTCAACACGGTGGCCATGGCGAGACCGAAGATGACGGCGACGGCCATGGGCGCCCACCACGCGCTGGATTCGGCTCCCGCCACGATGCGCGGCGGCCACTCGTGAATGTCGAGACTGAAGCCGATGGCCATTGGCAATAGGCCGAGAATCGTGGTGATCGCGGTGAGGATGACGGGCCGCAAACGCATCTTGCCCGCGGTGACGACGGCTTCCTCCGTACTCAATCCTTCCGCCTGACGTTGCCGGATACAGTCCATCAGCACGATGGAGTTGTTGACGACAATGCCCGCGAGACTGACGACGCCCATGCCGGTCATGATGACGCCGAACCGCGTGCCGGTGAGGAGCAGGCCCCACGTGACGCCGATGAGCGATAACAACACGGAAATGCCGATGATGAGCGGCATGAACACGGAATTGAATTGGAGCACGAGAATGATCATGATCAGCCCGATGGCCATGAGAAAGGCCTGCGCAAGGAACAGACCGGACTTGCGCATTTCCTCCGTGTCGCCCGCGTACGAGATGGAATAGCCGCGCGGCAATTCGATCCGGTCCACGATGGGCATGATATCCCCGATGATCTCGTCCACGCCCCGATTATGGTTATTGCCCGTGATGGTGATCATGCGATTCTGATCCTTGCGCGTGATGGCGCCGCGTCCGCCCTCGTATCGCACGGTTCCCAGCGAGCTCAACGGCACCGACGCTCCGTCTTGTGTGGGAATATAGATCCGGTCGAGCAATGCCACGCTGTTTCGCTGTTCCAGCGGCAGGCGCACGGTGATGTCGAACTCGTCCTCCGCCGGACGGAACTTGCTGGCTTCCGTCCCATAGACTGCGGTGCGGAGGAAATTGCCGATGGTGCGGGTGTCAAGACCGAGCAAGGCTGCGCGATGGCGATCGACATGGAACTGCAGTTCCGGCAACGCCTCCTCAAAATCGCTTTGCAGGTCCACGAGGCCGGGCACGGTTTCGATGGCGCGCATGATGCGGTTGGCAAGCTCGGCCAACTCGTCGAAATCTTCGCCATACACCTCGATGCTGACCGGCGGGCCGGTGGGCGGGCCTTCCTCCTGCTTGTCGATCGTGATCTCCGCGCCGGGAATGACCGGGAGCCGGGTCCGGATATCGTCGATGAGTTTCATCGATGAGCGGGATCGTTCGTTGTACGGCTTGAACTCAATATGAATCTGCCCGACGTGCGTGGCGCCGGGTCCGAACGCCATGCCCATGTCGCCGGCTTGTCCGACGGTGGCGAGGTAGAAGATGATATCCTCGTAATCCGGCAAAAGGGTCTCCACACGGCGCATGGCCTCGTCGGTGCGTTCGATAGCCGTGCCTTGCGGGAAGCGGACCTGGATGATGGCATTCCGCGGATCGACGTCGGGGAACAGTTCCACGCCGCGCCCGAAACGTGCATAGAACTCGAAGCTGCCGAACAGGAAGAGGAAGCCGAGAAAGAGCACGGCCACGCGATGATGAATGGCGGCGCGCAATGTCCTCTCGTAGACGCGCACCAGCCAGATATTGCGGATGCCGTATTGGTCGAGGCCTTCCTTGCGTTTCCCGTCCGAGATGAACATGGAGCACACGGCCGGATTGATCACGAGCGCGACGAACAGCGAGGCGCCGAGCGTTGTAATGAGGGTGATGGGCAGAAACGACATGAATTGGCCCATCATGTCAGGCCAGAAGAGCAGGGGGGCAAACGCGGTACACGTGGTCACCGTGGATGTAATGACCGGCCAGGCGACTTCGCCGGCGCCCTGGCGCGCGGCTTCCTTGCGCGAGAGGCCCGTGGTACGCAGGCGGAAGATGTTTTCCACGATGACGATGGCGTTGTCCACCAGCATGCCCAGCGCGAGGACGAGGCTGAACAGGACGATCATGTTCAAGGTCGTCCCGCGCAGGTTGATGATGGTGAAAGCGATGAGCATGGAGAGGGGAATGGCAACGGCGACGAAGAGGCTGTTGCGAATGCCCATGAACATGAAGATGACACAGACGACGAGAATGAAGCCGGACACGATGTTGTTCTCCAACTCGTTGATCATCATGTCGATGTATTCCGACTGGTCCATCACATACGTCACATGGACGTCGGGCGGCATATCGAATTCGTCGATGATGCGCTTCACGTTGTTGATGAGCACCACGGAGTTTTCGCGGTCCCGTTTGCGTATCTCGATGGAAACGGCGGGCTCGTTGTTCAAGCGGGAAATGGAGTCCAGGTCCTTGTACGTGTCATGTACGTCGGCGATGTCGCGCAGGAAGATCGGATGTCCTTCGCGATCGAGGAGCAGGATGTCGCGCAGGTCCGACGCGATTGTGAATTCGCCCGGCACGCGCACCTGAAATCGATTGCCTGCGATCTCGAGATTGCCCGCGGAAACCGTGGCGTTCTCTTCCGCGATGCGTCGCATGATCACGTCGATGGGCATGTCGTACGCAATCAGTCGTTCGAGATCGAGTTCCACGCGGATTTCCCGTTCGCGCACGCCCGCGATTTCGGCTTGGCGTACGCCCGGCACGAGTTCGATGCGCTCCTGTAAATCTTCCGCAATGTATTTGAGGCGGTTCTGATCTCCTCCAGATAGCGCGAAGATGAAAATGGGGAAGTCTGTGCTGAAGTTGAAGGCTTGGACGAGGGGTTCGTCGAGGTCCTGCGGCAGGTCAGGCCGCGCAAGGTCGATCTTGTCCTTCACGTTCTGACGCGCGACATCAATATTCGAACCGGACAGGAATTC
>SKZA01000251.1 GCA_007127595.1 Kiritimatiellia bacterium | reverse complement strand
GTCCACGCCCGCAAAACCCGGGTTCAAGCTGCGCTTGCAAACGATACACGTACGCGCGTGGTCCACGTTGATGATGGGCATGCCCCAGAGCGGACTGTTTTGATCCTCGCGCGCGGCCGGATTGACGACGTCGTTCGCGCCGATGACGATGGCGATGTCCACGGTGGACATGATCGGGTTCACGTCTTCCGGAACGACCAACTGCTCATACGGCACATTCGCCTCGGCCAACAACACGTTCATATGGCCGGGCATGCGGCCCGCCACGGGATGAATCGCATACTTCACTTCCGCGCCGTTGGCTTCCAGCAGGTCGCCGAGCTCCTTCACGACGTGTTGCGCCTGAGCGACAGCCATGCCGTAGCCCGGAACGAAGACGACGGAACGCGCGGCTTCGAGGATGTAATAGGCGTCGTCGGCGCTGATGGGTTTGGCTTCACCCTGATAGCCGCCGCCACCGCTGGACGTCGCGCTACCGAATCCGCTGAACAGCACGTTCGCCAGCGAGCGGTTCATGGCCTTGCACATGATCGTCGTGAGAATCAGTCCGCTGGCGCCCACGAGTGAGCCGGCCACGATCAACACGTTATTCAGAATGACAAAGCCCGCCGCGCAGGCCGCCAAACCGGAGTAGCTGTTCAACAGGGCGATGACGACCGGCATATCCGCGCCGCCGATAGGGATGACCGCCAGCACGCCAAGCGCGAGGGCTAGGAGAATGAGCAGCACCAACGCCGGATATGCGTTGTCCGAGGACGCAAAGACAATGACCAGCAACACGGCCGCCGCCACCAGAGCGGCGTTAACGATCTGTTGGCCGGAGAAGAGCAGGGGTTTACCGTCGATCTTCTCGGCTAGCTTCGCGTAGGCGATCAGACTGCCGGAAAACGTGATGCCGCCGATCAGGACCGCGAGGGAGATGGCGACGAGCGTGAAGGTCGGGCTCTGCGGATGCGCATGAAATTCGGACCACCCGACGAGCAGGCTTGCGACGCCGCCGAAGCCGTTGAACAAGGCGACCATCTCGGGCATCGCCGTCATTTTGACCAGCCGCGCCGCCGTCGCTCCGATGGTGCCGCCGACGATGAGGCCGATGATGATCCAGTGATAGCTCATGCCTTCATAGAGCAGGGTGGCGACGATGGCAATGAGCATGCCGAGCGCTGAGACCATGTTTCCGCGGCGCGCCGTGACCGGCGAACTCAGCATCTTCAAGCCGAAGATGAAGAGAATGGAGGCGACAATGTAGCTGAGGTTGATAAATGCGTTCATCTTACTGTGGGCCTCCGTCTTTCTTCTTAAACATGGCGAGCATCCGGTTGGTGACCAAATAACCGCCGACCACGTTGATCGTGGCGAAGGTCACCGCCAGGGCTCCGAGAAATGTTCCGAACGCGCCGCCGATCCCGAGACCGGCCGCGGCCAGCGCGCCGACGATCGTGATGCCGGAAATCGCGTTGGATCCGGACATCAACGGGGTGTGCAATTGCGATGGCACTTTGGAGATCAGTTCGAACCCGAGAAAGATCGCCAATACGAAGATGAACAGCAACAGGCCCATCGGGGGACCCGACTTCTCGTCGGTCAAAACGATCGATTCCTCAACAGGCGGCGCGGTTACGGGCGGCGGCAGGATGGCGGATTCTTCCTCTTCCACGGCGACCGGCGGGACTACCTCGTCCAACACCACGTCCGGTTTCTCTTCAATCGGTTCTTCCTTTACAACGGCCACTTCCGCGATCAGCTTGTCGAGTTCCGTTTCCTCCTCAATGGGTACCGGATCCTCTTCAACAGGTTCCGGCTTGGGAGGCGCTTCCTTGATCACTTCCACCTTCTTTTTCGCTTCCGCGTGCGGCTCAACAATGACGCGGACCGGTTCGCCTTCCTTGGGCGGCACGATGTGCAGGTAAATATGATGTTCAGCGGGCGCCGATTTGTCGGCCTCTCCTGCCATTCCGTCGGATGCCGCGCCGATCAGGCCGATCGCCGTCAGCAGGCCGAGACATTTTGTGATGCGTGTCATGATGAGGCCTCCGTATCAAGATTCAGCGCTTTGCGAATGGTTTCATTCACGACCTCGCCGTCGTACGTCAACAAGGCGCTTTGAATGATGTCGTCTTCGCGGTTCAGGTTGAAGGTCTTCTGCTCCTGATCCCAGAAATGGTCGACCAGGTTCGTCAAATTGTTGGCGTACATCTCGCTGGCGTCCGCCGGCACGCGCCCCGGCAGATTGCCGTAGCCAATGATCGTGACGCCGTTGACGGTGACTTTTTCGTCCAGCTTCGAGCCTTCCACGTTGCCGCCCGACTCGACCGCCATATCGACGATGACGCTGCCGGGTCGCATTTGCTCGATGATCTGCTTTGTCACGATCAGAGGCGCCCGTCGTCCGAACACCTGCGCGGTGGTGACGACCACATCGGCGTTCGCGCACGCCTTGGCCATGGCTTCGCGTTGTTTCTGCAACTGTTCTTCCGTCAGTTCCTTCGCGTAACCGTCTTTTGTCTCCCCGGTTTCGCCAAGATCCACCTTCACGAATTTTGCGCCGAGCGACGTGACCTGTTCCGCGACCGCCGGACGCGTATCAAACGCCTCCACACGCGCGCCGAGTCGCTGGGCTGTGGCGATGGCTTGCAAGCCCGCCACGCCGGCGCCGATGATAAACACGCGCGAGGGTGAGATGGTGCCGGACGGCGTCATCATCATCGGTAGAATCTTTTGCGCGTTCGCGCACGCGAGGATAACCGCGACATAGCCGCCCAGATTGGCTTGTGAACTCAGGGCGTCCATCTTTTGCGCAATGGTGGAGCGTGGAATCATTTCCATGGACAGGGCGCTGATCCCGGCTTCGGCAAGGGATTTGATCAGGTCGGGCTCGTTAAAGGGGTCGAGGTGGCTGACCAGAATGGCGCCGCGCTTCAGGCGGCCGATGTCCTCGCGGGGCGGTTTGCGGAGGCGCAGGACCATGTCGGCGGATCCGAGTGCGCCGTTCCGGTCCGAAGCGACCGTCGCGCCGACCTTTGTGTAATGTTCATCGGTGAGCCCGATGGATTCACCCAAGCCGGATTCAATGACGATTTCCGCGCCGGCCTTCACGAGGCGGTCGACACTGGCGGGTACCATCGCAATGCGGCGTTCGTTCGGGTGCGTTTCCTTAGGAATGAAGATTTGCATAACACCTTTCCTGATAAAGACCCGTAATTCAATCGGACAGTCTATCGGAGTGCGTTGAATGGTCAAGCATTGTAATGTGATTTGCCGGGTTCAATGAGATCAGCAACGCGCTGTAAGAATGACAGCCACACGTTCCGCGTCTTCAAGTCCTTAAAAGTAGAGCGGGGCGTTTGCGAGAGGGCGGGCTCGTTCGAGTGGCGCGAGTCGGGTTCGGAGTTGCCGCCACGCTGTTACCAGCGCGGCTACGGACTGGAAATGTAGCCGCCGCCGTGAGGCGGTGGCCGATGTCAGGTATGCATGTGCCGCACCCGATCAGTCCGGTCTGGGTGTGGGTGTGCCGCGGATCAACCAGATATGGCTGTTTTCGCCCTGGAGATAGGTGCTGTTCACGACGGCGACTTCGCCCCCGCTGTTTACCGCCAGTTTGCGCATCAGCAGGCCCTGCTGGCTGCCGTTGAAGCCGAGCGCCGGATCGTCCGTGCCGGGGACAACGTCGGGCGATGAAAAGGTCGCTCCACCATCGCGCGACACCGCGTATCCCAAACCACGTGAACGGAGCGAACGGGTTGGAAACCGTTCCCAAATAACATAAACCCCGCCGTCGCCGTCCACGCTCAATGACAGGAAATTGGCTCCGATTCGGTCGGATAGTGTGACAGGTTCGCTAAAACTTTCGCCGTGATCCTGCGACTGCGTGTAGCGAATGCGGTAGCGGGTCTCCGGGCCGCCGCGACTTTCGCCATAGACCAGATGCAAAGTTCCGTTCCCGTCCAGCGCCAGTTTGGGCGCGTCGGCGTGACCGCTTCCTTCATGTAAACGCACCGGCTCGCTGAAGGTGGTACCTCGATCGGTCGAGCGCGCGAAATGAATGTCCGCGTTCTGATCCTCCCCGACGGTCCACGCGAGGAAGACCTCGTCGTCGGGGCCGACGGCCAATGCGGGACCGCGCGCGGGTAACCGGTCGTCGCCGGCGACATGTAGCGGTTCCGTAAAGGTTGCGCCCTGATCGTCGGAACGGCTGAACCAGAGCGCGCCCTCGTATTCGGTCCATGCCGTATAAAGGCGGCCTGCCGTGTCGATGGCCAGATCGAGACTTCCATTGTGCCAGCTATGCGTCGTTAGCCGGCCTTTACCCGCTCCGGCGATGGTGTTGGAGAGGTTTATCGGCGTACTGAACGTTTCGCCGCCGTCGTGCGAGCGGGCGAAAAACGTTTCGCCGCCGTGCGATCCGCCGGAGAAGACGATCTCCTGCCAGAGGACATAGATCTCGCGTGCGTCATCGTCGCGCGTAACCACGCGCGGCAGCCATGAAAATACATCGGGCGAGTTGGACACGTTTACGGGAGCATCGAATTGTGCGTTCCCATCCGCGTCGTATACCTGCAGGACGACGTCGCGCTGCGTATGATCCACCCATGCGGCGACCACGACTTCCTGATCCGTTATCGCAACCGTAGGATCGTCGACGAAGAGGTAGACGGATTCGTTCATGCGCCACGGGCCGCGATACGCCTCGCCCTCGGCTAACTCGACGGGGGCGGTCCACTGTATGGGCGCTTCTCCCGCACAGGCGGAGGCCATCAGTACGGAAAGGCATGCCATCCGGCATATGTTTTTGCAGAAGAATCGCAGCATGTGCCCTCTCCCGAACGTCACATCTAAACCGACGATCGTCAAATTAGATGTGACATTTGGATCGCATGCGATGGTGTTCCAAGTGCTGTAATATTTTGAAAATAAGCGCATTATGAAAGTCGATCCTCCTCGTCAGGTTTCTCCGGAAAGATCAGGTTCAGTACGCTCGCCGTAATCGCGCCGACCGCGAGGCCCGATTGCGCAATGATCTGGATCGATTCCTGCGCGCGCAGAACAAAGACGCGCTCGCCGTCGTACCAGTGCAGGTTCGCGACGGCTTCCGGCATCAGCGTAACGCCCATGCCCATGGCGAGGGTGACGGCGAGAATCAATTCGTTGCGCAGGGTGAGTCCGTCGCGAAACGCGATACGCAGTCCCGCCACCGCGACCATCGCGAACATAACCACCGTTGCGCCGCCGAGCACGGGTTTCGGCATGACGCTGATGAGCGCGGCAAGCTTCGGCAACAAACCCAGCAGGACCAGCCACACCGCAACCGCGAAACCGACGCGGCGCGCCGCCACCCCGGTCAAGCCGATGACGCCATTGTTCTGCGAAAACGTCGTATTCGGCATGGCGTTGAAAAGGCCGGCGAGCATGCTGTTGAAGCCGTCGGCCAATACGCCGCCCTTGAGGCGCTTGAGAAATTCCGGGCCGGTTACGGGTTGACGCGATACTTGTGAGGTGGCGGTAATGTCGCCGATGGATTCGATGGTGGTAACGAAATAGGCGATGAGCCAGGGCAACAAGTAGAGCGCGTCAAATGAAAGCCCGAATTGCAGGGGCATGGGCGCCGTGAACCAGCCGGCTTCCCGCACGGCGCTGAAGTCCACGCGACCGAGCAGGGCGGCCAGGATATAGCCCGCCATCAAGCCCAGCGCGATGGAAATGGTCGTCACGAAGCCGCGTCCGAACCGGTTTAGCAGGATGATCGTCAACAGGACGAAGAGGCCGAGCAACAAATGGCGCGGATGGCCGAAATCATCGACCCCGACGCCGCCGGCCATATCGCGCATACCGACGCGAATGAGGCTCATGCCGATCAGCAGCACAACGGAACCGGTAACCACGGGAGGAAAGAG
>SKZA01000103.1 GCA_007127595.1 Kiritimatiellia bacterium | reverse complement strand
TTTGACCAGGTGATCCTTTTGAACATGCGCGTGGTGGCCGCCGGGCCGACGCGCGAGACCTTCACGAAGGAAAACCTGGATAAGACCTATGGTGGACGACTGACCCTTCTGGATGAAGCGGCGCAGGCCATGGCGACCAACGGGCGCGAGTAAACATGAACATGTTTCCGGAACTGGGCGAGGTTATCCGTGTGCTCACCCTCGCGGATTACAATACGCGCGTGGTCATGTTGGGCGCGCTGTTGCTTGGTCTGGCCTCCGGGGTGATCGGTTGTTTTACCTTGTTGCGAAAGCGGGCCTTGGTGGGCGATGCCGCGAGTCACGCAACGTTGCCCGGCATCGCTCTGGCCTTTATCTTCATGACGTTGGGGGGCGGTGACGGGAAATCGTTGCCCGGATTGTTGCTGGGGGCAAGTGTGGCCGGTGTGGCGGGCATGGGCACGATACTCGCCATCCGCCACGCCACGCGCCTGAAGGAAGATGCGGCGCTCGGTATCGTGCTGAGCGTCTACTTCGGCCTGGGTATGGCGTTGCTCGGCGTCATCCAGAAGATGAAACTGGGGCATGCCGCCGGTTTGGAATCCTTTATCTACGGCAAGACCGCTTCGATGCTTGCCGCCGATGCGTGGCTGATCGCCGGCATGGCAACGGTCATTCTGTTGGCCACACTGTTCCTCTTCAAGGAGCTGGCGATCCTGTGTTTCGATCAGGAGTTCGCCGGTTCGCAGGGATATCCCGTTCGTATGCTCGACGCCGCCTTGATGGGGCTGATTGTGCTGACAGTCGTGACCGGTTTACAGGCCGTCGGGCTGATCCTGATCATTGCGCTCCTGATCATCCCCCCCGCGGCCGCGCGATTCTGGACGGATAACCTGCGCGTGATGCTGGTGCTGTCAGCCCTGATGGGGGCCTTGAGCGGTGTGCTCGGCGCGGCGATCAGCGCGCTGATTCCGCGTATGCCGGCGGGTGCAATCATCGTCGTCGTCGCCGGTGTCTTCTTTTGTGTCAGCATGATCTTTGGCAAGGCGCGCGGTCTGTTGCGGCGCTGGTTGCACATGAACCGCTTACGCTGGAAGACGGCGGGTCAGCATGTGATCCGTACGCTGTATGAGTGGGAAGAGCAGCGGGGCACGGCGATGCCGCTCGCCGATCTGCAAGTTTCGCGGAGCTGGTCGCGCGGCTTCCTGAAGCGGGTCTTACGCCGTGTTCAGCGGGACGGCTGGATTCGTCCCATGACGGACGGCGTCCTGCGATTAACGGAGGATGGGAAAAGGCGCGCCGCTGAAATCGTGCGAAACCATCGCTTGTGGGAAGAGTATCTCATTCAGTATGCGGAAGTGGCGCCCCATCATGTGGACCGTAATGCCGACCAGATCGAGCACGTGCTTGGCGAAGCGCTCGTGGCGCACTTGGAAGAATTGCATGTGGGCCGCATGGCTGGGCACGTGGTTCCGCCCAGTCCGCATCCCATCGACCTGCCCGCACAGGGCGGCGCCGGACGGCGGCGTCGAGCGGAGGACGGATGATGGACTGGACGATGCTCGACACATGGATTGTCATTGTGGGGGTGCTTTGCGCCGTGTCCTGCGCGCTGCTCGGAAATTATCTCGTGCTGCGCAAGTTGAGCATGATGGGGGACGCCATCAGTCACGCCGTCCTGCCGGGCCTGGCGCTCGCGTTTCTCTACACGGGGTCGCGGGGCAGTTGGGTCATGTTCGCGGGCGCGGCGCTCGTGGGGGTGATGACCGCGTTGTGCACGCAGGGACTGACGCGCTACGGGCGGGTGGACGAAGGCGCGTCCATGGGCGTGGTGTTTACCATCTTATTCGCCCTGGGCCTGATCATTATTGTGCGCGGGGCGGACGCGGTGGATCTGGACCCGAACTGTGTCCTGTATGGGGCCATTGAATTGACGCCGCTGTACACGGTGGAGTGGGGCGGGTTGGTCGTGCCGCGGGCGGCCCTCATGCTCGGGGTCATGCTGCTCGTCAACAGCCTCTTCATCGGGTTGTGCTACAAGGAACTGCTGATTACGTCATTCGACGAGAAACTCGCCGGAACCATGGGGTACCGCCCCGACCTGCTTCATTACATCCTCATGACGTTGGTGGCGGTCACCGCCGTGGCTGCTTTCGAAAGCGTGGGCAGTATCCTCGTGATCGCCATGTTGATTGTGCCGGGCGCGACGGCTTTTCTGTGTACGCGTTCGCTAAAGGCCATGTTGTGGGTCAGCGTCGTGGTGGCCGTCATTTCGGCGGTCGGCGGACATCTCGCGGCCATTACCGTGCCGCGCTTGTGGGGGTACCCGGACACGACGACGGCCGGCAGCATGGCGGTGGTGAGCGGCCTCTGTTTCACCCTGGCCTTCTTCTTTGCGCCGAACGAGGGACTGATCAGCCGGGCGCGCTATCGCGCGCGTACGGCCTTGCGCGTGCTTTCGGAAGATATGCTCGGCTATCTGTACCGCGTCCATGAACTCAAGGGCGAACCTGCGCCTCTTGTTTCGAATGAGGATCTGGAACGACACCTGTTCATCGGACGTGTCATGCGCAGAAAGGCGGTGATGCGCTTATCACGCGAGGGATTGGTTCGGCAGGTGAACGGTGGGGTCCAGACCACGGAAGATGGGTTGAAGGCGGGCAGGGCGCTGATCCGGTCGCACCGATTATGGGAGATTTACCTGCACGATTTTGCGAAGTTGCCGCTCACCCATGTGCACGATACAGCCGAGCGCCTTGAACACGTCACTTCAACTGAGATGCGTGACCGCTTGATTCGTAAGACCGGCTCGCCGCGGCTCGACCCGCAGGGGAAGGATATCCCGGAGAAATAGCCGCTACTTACACCGGGGACAGACACCGTACATCGTGATTTCGTGCTCGTGTAGCACAAAGCCGCCGGGCAGTTCTGAACCCTTGGGCATGGACATGGGGCAGTGATCGATGTCGAATACTTGCCCGCAGGTCTTGCACTGAAAGTGATGATGATGCGCCAAATCCGCGCTTTCGTAGCGTGTTTCGCCGCTCGGCATAATTACGGCTTTAATCCATTCGGAATCGGACAGGAGTTTTACTGTCCGATACACCGTTGCGATGCCCGTTTTCGGCATTTGCCTGAGGACCAGGGCGTGAATCTCGGGTACCGTCAACGGCCCTTCCGCTCGGCGAATGACCTCGTAGACCAATATCCGCTGCTTGGTCTGGCGTTGGCCGGGCAAAGAACGAGGCGTCTTGCTTGCACGTGACATGCAAACCACTATGTCCTGTTGTCATTTTTTTATCAACAAGAAAGTGGAGATTCAGTATTACGCTGCTTGTTTCCAATCTATGCCTGTAAGTATTTGTCAATTAATATCAATCTGGTCGCGGTTTTGTTTTCTTTATGGCTTATATTTCCTGCTAATTTCAGCTATCATGCTAAAGTTTCTCTGAAATTTGTAATATTGGGCTTGCCATTGCGACAAATGATGATAGTTTGACGCGAATCTGATTTGAAAAGGAGAAAGACATGGCCACAGGACTTGAGACAGTTGAACGCCCCCTGAACGCGACTGCGCAGTCGGATAGACCCGCGATTGACGTCAAACCGAGTGTCAGCCCGGAAGTGATGGATGGGGCTCAGGCGCTTGTCAAACGGCTGGAAATGGAAGGCGTCGAGTACATCTGGGGCTTGTCGGGCGGCGCGGCGATACCGATTTTTGACGCGCTCGTCACGACGGGCACGAAGATCAAGCTGGTGCTGGTCCGTCACGAGCAGGGAGCAACCCACATGGCGGACGGCTATGCCCGTGCGACGGGGAAGCCGGGTGTGGTGCTGGTGACGAGTGGCCCGGGAGCGACCAACACCATTACCGGCATCATGACCGCGCACATGGACTCCGTGCCGATGGTGGTCATCACCGGTCAGACGATCTCCACGATGCTTGGTAAAGACGCCTTCCAGGAAGCGGATGTGTTCGGGCTGACCATGCCGGTCGTGAAGCACAGTTAACTCGTCAAAAATACAAACGATCTACCGCGCGTCGTGAAAGAAGCCTTTCATATCGCTCGCACGGGCCGGCCGGGCCCGGTCTTGATTGATGTGCCGAAGGACATCAGTTCGGGGCCGTGCACTGCGGACTTGGATCCGGAAATGGACTTGCCGGGCTACAAGCCGGAGATCACAACGGACCTCTCCTCCATCATGGATATTGCGGAAGCGCTGAGTCGCTCAAAGAAGCCAGTGCTGTTGGCCGGTCACGGCGCCTTGATTGCCAATGCGACGGAGGAACTCGTGGCGTTGGCGGAAACCTTGCGGGCGCCGGTGACGACGACCCTGCTCGGGAAGGGCGTGTTTCCCGAGACGCACCCCTTGAGTCTTGGCATGTTGGGCATGCACGGGACGGCGTACGCGAACAAAGCCATGATCGAATGCGATCTGGTGATGTCGATTGGTTCGCGATACGACGACCGTATAGTCGGCCAGCCGGCGCGTTTCTGTCGCAATGCCACCCGGATTCATATCGATATCGATCCGGCGGAAATTCATAAGATGATTCACGTGCACCATCATTGCGTGGGTGATGCGCGGGTCATCCTGACGGAATTGCGGAAACATATCGGAAAGCTGGATACGAAAGACTGGCTGAAGCACTTGGACAACTATAAGAAACGGCTTCCCTTGAAATACCGCAAGCAAGGCGGGCTGAAGATGCAGCATGTCTTGGATGAGTTGGACAAATTGACCGACCATAAGGCGATTATTTCTACGGATGTCGGACAGCACCAAATGTGGGCGGCCCAGTTCTGCCTATCGGACCGGCCGCATACGTGGTTGAGTTCCGGCGGCGCGGGCACCATGGGCTACGGTTTCCCGGCGGCGATGGGGGCGGCATTCGGTTGTCCTAATGACCAGGTCTGGGCCATTGTCGGTGATGGCGGTTTTCAGATGACGATGTGCGAATTGGCCACGGCGTGTGTTCATAAGTTGCCGGTCAAGGTCTTGGTCTTGAACAACCATTACCTGGGCATGGTGCGCCAGTGGCAAGAGCTCTTCTTCGAAGACCGCAAAAGCGGCGTCGATCTGGAGGGCAATCCCGACTTTGCGAAGATGGCGGATACCTTCCCCGGCGCCAAAGGATTCACCTTGAAGCGCCCGGCCGACGTGAAGAAGGTCTTGAAACGCGCCATGGACTACAATGACGGTCCTTGCGTCATCAACGCGGAATGCGTGAAAGAGGATAATGTGTATCCGATGATTCCCGCAGGGAAGGCCTTGGAGGACATGATCCTTGAAGCGCCCAAGACGCGCCTTGAAAAACCGACCGGTTCCACCTGATCCGGTTCGCCGACAATCCCGCTTATCTTTGAAAAGGAACGCAAACGCATGAAAAACAACAGCGATCTGCACACCATCAGTTTGTACGTGGCCAACAAACCGGGCGTCCTGGCGCGTATCGCCCAGGTATTCGCGCGACGGGGGTTCAATATCGATTCGCTGGTCGTGTCGCCCGCGATGGATGGACACTATTCCCGTATGACCATTGCCGCGAAAGGCAAGCCGGACGGGTTGGACCAGATCATCAAGCAGGCCAACAAGCTCATCGACGTGCTGCACTGTTTCGATCACTCGAGCGAAAACGTGGTCAGCAAGGAGCTGGCGCTTATCAAAGTCGGTGTGGACGCGGACGCCCGAGGCGAAGTCCTTCAGTTGGTCGAACATTTCGGGTGCAAGGTGGTGGATATCACCGAAGCGTCCCTGATCATGATGGTTACGGGCGACACGGATAAGCTGGACGCGTTGATCCGCATGCTGAACAAATTCCGCATCATCGAACTGGTCCGGACGGGCAAGGTCATCATGGCCCGCGGCGAAGAAGTCACCTGAAGAGCGGGGGAGTGGACGGATGGACGACTGGATGGGTGCACGGACGGGCCAATGG
>SKZA01000249.1 GCA_007127595.1 Kiritimatiellia bacterium | reverse complement strand
CGTCACAGCTCCACCGCCCATGTTTCCGTCCACACTGACGGAATCCATCAGCACACTTAGATTTCCGAGCGAGGCGGCGGACATGACCATCCCGGGGCCGAGATTCCGGTCAAAAGCACTATTCCAAATATTCACGCGCACATTTTCGTTGGCAAACAGCTGAAACAATGCGCCTACACCCTGATTCTCATTCACGACGTTGTATCCGAGATCGATATGGATACGGTCATAGTTGTTCGCACTTAAAGCCAGACCGCCCGCCGCGTTGTTGCGGAAGACGTTGCCGTGGATGAAGGAGTAGAAGGAGCCGCTGGTCCCCACCGTCGAGAATTCCGTACCGAACCCGGTATTATTGTAGAATTCATTCGCCACCAAGCGCACATGCACATCGCCCATGGTCTCCACGGACACGCCGTTTACGTTCTTGTGGAAGATATTGTGCCCGATATACAGGTTCTCCCCGGTTGGGGCATAGATTCCGTCTCCGGCCGGCACGCCGCCGGAGGTGTTTCTGATTCGAAACCCTTGCACAGAGGTGTTCTCCGCCATGACGATCGTCGGGCCCATGCCGCCGCCGTTTAACACGGGATGGACGCCGCTACCGAACGACTTGCCGGCGAACGCGGGGATCGGCAAGCCGCTCCCCCGTAGATTCACCCCTGCGGTCATGAACACGTTTTCTTTGTATCTGCCGGGAATGTCATGCACGAACACCATGCTGCGCGGTTGATCCACGCCACCCTGCACCGTCAATTTCGGCGCTTCGAATGTGCCCGGATTCGCGTCGTTGCCGCGCGCGCCGTCCACAAACGTGATGTCCGTGGCCACGGTGAACGTCTGCTGCGTCACTTCCACCGTCTCGCGCGTAGAGGATTTCGATGTGCTGGTCTTGAGCGATTCTTCCTCTTCCGGTTCGGACAACAGCAAACGGATCTGTGGGTCACGCTTGACCATATCCGTCAAGCGATAGCGCAGGTCCTCGGAGCGCCGGCCCGCCTCCCATGCCTCCGTGGCGCCGGCAAAAGGATTACGCCGGTTCGCAAACGCCGCGAAATCAAGCGGCAACGAAACATAGGCGCCGATCGAATAGTTCCCTCCGGTCAGGTCATCGTCCGAATAATAGATCGCATCCACAAAGAAGGAGGGCTTGATATGGATTTCCAGACGACCGCGAAACCCGTCGACATCGTCCAGTCCGCGACGCCCGTAATACTTGTAGTAACCTCCAAACGTCTTGAGGCGCAGGTAGTCTTCGATCGGGTCCAACGGCAGCCGTACGCCGATCTCCGCATCCCAACCCCGCATCGCCAGTTCATATTCCCGGAAGACGCGCGTCGTGGTCGTGCGCGTGGTGCGTGTTCGCGTGAGCTGGATCGTCTCGAGATCCTGGAGGACGTTATGACCCGTTGCGTAGGGATCCAGCCAGTTCGACTCGACCTCGGTCCGCGTCCGGCGCGAAACGGACTCCTCGGTCGAAGAGAATTCATTGACCAATTCCTCGCGGTCCAGCGGGAGATAGACGTTCGCGCGTAGATCGACGAGATGCGAGAGGTATTCCGCGCCGAAACCCACCTGATCGAACGTCGACCCCAGCGCCGTCTCGCGGCGGTCGAAGAAGGCGTTAATGCCCGCAATGGCCCGGTCGTCCTGCAACAGATGCCGATAGCCCAGGCCCAGATTGTATTCCTCGGCATTGCGATCCGTGAAACTGAAGCGCGGATTTAGAAACAACAGGCCCTGGCCGCTGAAGTACAACGGTACGACCAGATCGCCGATGCCTTCCGAATAGTCCTCGGTCGTCAGGCCGCCCAGCGTGAGCACCGGATTCAGTCGTTCCACTTCGCGAGCGGGAAGTTCGTCCGCTTGCGCGTAGCCCTTGCCCCATAGCCCACCAAAAAAGGCCGTGCAAAGCACGACCACACCAATACGCAACCCCGCCGACAAGACGCGATGATTCATAGCCAGATACCTCCTTTATATCCATTAGGCTGGCGGGATAAAAGCAGAGATAGCCCGGCCACGTCAACAATTATTTTAGCACCTTTGACCCGCACCCAACCCGCGTATCAACTATCGGCTGCGAATGCGTTCAAATTCGCGGACGAAATCGCGTCCCACCTCCGTGGATTCGATCAACACGCAATTCTCGTAACTTTGCGTGACGGCCGTGACCGTATAATTGAAGGAGCCGGTGAACACCTGTACCCCGTCGATCACGGTGAACTTGTGATGCATGGAGGCGAACCGGCCGGACATGGTTATGGGAATGACTTCCACGTTTCGCGATTCGAGACGCTTGATGAGTTCCTGCATACGTCCGGTGGTGACCTGTTTGTGATCGTATTTCACAACCACGCGTACGCCTCGTCCCGCCGCGCGCGACAGCGCCTGTTCAATCTGGGGTCGCGTGAGCGTGTAGATGGCCACGAGCACTTCCTGTCGCGCGCTTGAAATGGCGCGGATCAACATGCGTTCGCAATCGCTACTGAATCCGGCGGTGACCCGCGTGGGCACCGGGCCGGCGGTGCGTGTCGGCGGGCGCCCGCGCATGGCGGTAAGATCGCCCATCGCCAGTTGACGAGCGCGAATCTGGTCGTCGCGATGTAACTGGGTAATCGGCACCCGCGAGATACGTCCGTCGGGCGCGCCCAGGATGACGACGTCCTGTTGCATTTCGATGAAGGCGGCTTCGACTTCCCGGCCCGCGGAACTGGTCCAGATCGTAAATTCCAGGTCCGCCCACTCTTCGGGGAGTTCCGGTTCGGGAAGTTCTTCCACCACCTCGACGGGTTCTTCGACCTCGGGCTCGACAAACTCGTCAATGTCGACTTCCTCGTAGACTTCAAGGACGGCGCCGTATTCGACCAGCATGTCGACGATGCGGTCGTGGTCCATAAACGAAGCCAACTGAATCGACGTGAACCCGCTTTCGTCTCGCGCCTCGACATCCGCGCCACGTTCAAGCAGCCAACGAACCGTTTCGTCCCGTCCGGCGGAGGCGGCCTCGTGCAACAAAGTGGCGCCGAACTCATCGCGCACATCGATTTCCACGCCCTGTTCGATGTGCAGTTCCAGTTGGTCGATCGCGCCCTGACGCGCCGCGTCATGCGGGGCTACGCGTGGCGCAACGGGGACTTCGGGTTCGGGCGGGGGCTCGGGATCGACCGGACGCGGGGGTTCGCAGCCGACGTGGAACACCATCAGCAACACCAAGACAAGCCAGCGAGCCGCGGCCCAAGGCACCGGCGTGCGCGCATCCATTCTGGAATGCATCGAGTTCACCTGACAAAAATGCCACGGATTCAGCCGCCAGGCAAGCAGGAGTAAGGGGGAGAGGCCGGAGGTCAGAGGTCGGAGGTCGGCAGTCGGTAGCCCGTTGAAAATCTCATTGCACGCATTTCCACGCCCTCGCGGGCGCGGCTACAGCCATACTTCTTCCTAGCCGCCGCCGTCAGGCGGTGGACGGCACGCCCAACAAGCGTTTTTCAACGGGCTGACAGGAGGGCGGGTTTCAAACCCGCCCCCCGTTAGTGGTCGCGGCGTCGCACCCCATGACGGGATACCTCCGGACGGGACAAGCCTGCCCGCCGTAGAGCTTTGGCGACGGCGGGAGCCCGTCCCTCCAGAAGATAATCGCATGCTGCTGGAGGGACGACCTCCGTGTCGTCCCGGAACTACTCGCTATCGCTCGATCGATCGCCGCACGATGTCCCGGCGCGTTTGTTTCGGGCGGCGGCCCGACGGCAAAATCCAGCGCGCGGGCGGTTCTTTCTTTGCGCCCGCCACCATCCGTTTGCCCAAGCGCAGCACCGCCGCACCCTCACGCGTGCGGATGATGGGCCCCTTCGCAAACGCGCCCTTACCCGTATACTGACCGATGACCTGCCCCGCTCTGCCGGGAAATGGGCCTTTATGCGTTTCAACATCATCGACCGCGTACACGCGCCCGCACACCTTCGCCTTCAAGCGAATACCGATGTCCTGCCCAATGAACGCGCGCCGCCGACGCTCGATCATTTCATTCGAATCGCGATTCCACTGAATCGTCGATTCCTCGCGCGCACGCTTGCGGGTCGCGTCGAGGGCGTGGTGCGTTCCCTGTGAATGGGGTAATGCTTTATCCCGCGCGATGGCGGTCAAAACCCGCACGATGGCGTTGATCCCGTAATCGCTCAAGCGTTCAAAGATTTCGAGCGGCGTCGTATAGCGCGTGAGCCGCATGACACGCGTGCGCGCGTAGATCGGCCCGTCATCGTAATCGTGCGTCACCTTGTGTACCGTCCCGCAGATGGCCCGCCGCCCCTGCAACACCGCCATGGTGTCGGGTTCCATACCGCGCAAATCCGGTAACGGCGCCGGATGATAGTTCAGGAAGCCGTGTGGAGGCATCGTATAGAGAGCGGGCGGAAGCCAGTGACCGTAATAGACCACGCCGATATCGGGTTTCAGCGTCTCCAACCGTCTTACCCATCGCTCGACCTTCTTTCGCAACGCCGCGTTCTTTTTCAAGGCCTCATCGACGGCTCGGCGAGGAAGGGACAATTCCGGCAGCAACGTCATGACATGAATACCCAAGGCCTCCGCCTCTTTGCGCAGCGGATCGCCCTTCTCGAGGATGAGCGTGAGCACATGATGAGGACTCGCGCACAACTTTTTCAGGAGCAGGCGTCCTTTGTCGGGTCGAACGGAGGGACGTAAAGGGCCGATATATACGATGATCGCCAACCCTCTATTGCTGTGTGGCCGAACGAACTCCTTACGCCCCCTTCTATTTGACCTCTTCATGCTCCGCCATGATCGGAATGACATGGGCGGAAATCAAATCAATTATTGCGCCCCAGCATGAACCTCATTACGATCTGCCTGTCTTTCATGGACATACGGAGGTGAGGACGGGTGAAGGGATCGATTTCGTAATGCATTTTATTCTGCAGTCGATTTTCAAGATCCAGTCAGGGGAAGGTCGCAAAGTGGTGCTCTTTGCGTTGCTGGGCGCATTGATGAGCGGCGGCCTGACGATCGGGATGAGCGCGGTGGACGCGATCTTCCTCACCGAGGCCGGGGCCGACCGCTTGCCGCTTATCTATGTCCTCACGCCGCTGATCATGCTGCTATACATTCCGATGTCCACGTACCTGTTGGCCCGGTACGGCATCGACCGGCTGTTCGATTTCACCATCGCCATTCTCGTCATTGGCGGCGTGGTCCTGTTCGGCCTCCTTTCCGGGGACTTTATCGAAGTCAACCTGATCATGCTGATCGGCGTAAAGCTTTACCTCAACATGTGGCTGTACGCCCTGTACACGTTGTACTGGAACTTCACGGACAGCTATTTCGATATCCTCGACGCCAAGCGCCTGTTCTCCTTCTTCAGCGGCGGCTCGGCCTTTGGGGCCATGATCGGCGGTGCGATGACCGCCTATCTGATCAATTATATCGACGTCCATTATCTCTTTCTCGTCTGGTCAGGCGTCTCGCTTGTCAGCGCGCCCCTCGTCATCTACACCCGGGGGATTGCGAACCAAATCGATATGGACGAAACGTTGGACGAAACCCAACCCGGCTTCTTCGAGCAGATGCGTAATCTCGGCCGGACTCTTCGTTCTTCGCGTTATGTGTTTCTGCTTTCCTTGATCTTCTTCTTCACGCTCGCCATTACGTTGATCTGCGAATATCAGTACATGAGCATTTTTTCCTCGTGGGCCACGGAGGTCGCGGAGGAGAAACTGGCCGCCGACACCGCCGCCGCGGTGACGGGCGCGACGCTGGAAACCTATTCTTCGCGCGAGTTGGCGGCCCTTTTCGGTCGCCTGAACGCATATGCGAATGCGCTCAACCTTTTCATCAACCTGTTCCTTTTTAATCGCCTGATCATCTGGCTCGGCGTTCGTAACATGGCGTTGATTCAACCCCTGGCGTACATCTT
>SKZA01000011.1 GCA_007127595.1 Kiritimatiellia bacterium | reverse complement strand
TTGATCCGGCGGCGCTTAAGAAGGAAATTGACGAAGTTGAATCGCAGGGGATCAAGACCGAAGGCCGTTTGTTTGTCAGTGACCGGGCGCACCTCATCATGCCGTATCATCGCTTGATCGATGAATCCCGAGAGGGACAAGCGGCGCAAAAGGAAAAGATCGGGACCACGAAACGGGGTATCGGTCCCGCTTATGCGGATAAGGCGGCCCGTGTCGGATTGCGTATGGGGGACCTGTTGGGCGCGGATTTCCCGGACCTTTTGCGTCGGCGGATTCATGAAAACAACCGCATCTTGGAGGCGTTGAGCGCTGAGCCGTTAGCCGAAGAGCTGGTGATCGAGAAGTATAGCCGATGGGCGGATGATCTGGCGCCCTATATCGCAGATACAGTCACGCTGCTCAACGAGGCGGATCGGCGCGGAGAATCCATTCTTTTCGAGGGTGCGCAGGGCGTGATGCTGGATATTGATTTCGGAACCTACCCGTATGTCACGTCATCCAATGCGACGGCGGGCGGTGCGTGTACGGGTTCAGGCGTACCCCCGCACCGCATCGAGCGGGTGATCGGCGTCGTGAAGGCCTACACCACGCGTGTGGGAGAAGGCCCGTTTCCGACCGAATTGCATGACGAGGCGGGGGAGAAATTGCGCAAGGCGGGCAATGAATTCGGCGCCACCACCGGTCGGCCTCGCCGTTGCGGATGGTTCGATGCGGTTGTGGCGCGCCATGCCGCCATGGTTAACGGGATCGATTTCTGGGCGTTGACAAAAATGGATGTCCTTGATGATCAGCCGACGTTGCGCATCTGCGTGGCGTATGAATGCGACGGTCGCAGATACGACCACGTACCGGCCGGTGTGCGCGTATTGGAATCCTGTAAACCGGTTTATGAAGAGCTGCCTGGCTGGTTGACGAAGACCACCGGGGCGCGCAGTATCGAGGAACTCCCGGAACAGGCGCGCGCGTACCTGGCGCGTTTGGAAACCCTGACGGGCGTGCGTGCCGGCATCGTATCCGTGGGGCCGCAGCGGGACAGTACGTTTATTGTCGATGAGGTATATCGCACGTAGATCATGAGTAAGGAAAAGGCAAAGATTCCCCGTCATGTGGCCATCATCATGGACGGGAACGGTCGCTGGGCCGTCAAGCAGGGCTTGCCCCGGATCAAGGGGCACGAAGCCGGTGCGGAATCGGTGCGAGCTGTCGTGCGTGCCTGTAAAAAGGCGGGGGTCGAATATCTCACGCTCTACGCGTTCAGCGTGGAAAACTGGATTCGGCCGCGAGAGGAAATTGGCGGTCTAATGCAACTGCTTCGCCTCTTCCTGGAAAATAACGAGCACGAACTGCATGAAAACAACATCCGACTGCGCGTGATCGGGCGTATGAAGGATTTGCCGAAGCTGATTCAACGCCGGCTTAATAAGGTAATTGAGGCGACAAAAGACTATAAAAGCGGAACGTTGATCCTTGCGTTAAGTTACGGAGGCCGCGCAGAACTCGTAGACGCCGCGAAGAAAATCGCAAAGAAGGCGGTTGAAGGAAAGCTGAATCCGGACAAGATCTCGGACAAGACGATTTCGGAGCACCTCTATGCGCCCGATGTCCCTGACCCCGATCTCATGGTCCGAACGAGCGGGGAAATGCGCTTGAGCAATTTTCTGTTGTGGCAGTTGTCCTATGCCGAGCTGTATGTAACAGACGTTCTCTGGCCGGACTTCCGTGAAGCCGACCTATATAAGGCCATCGAAGTGTACGAGCAGCGCCACCGTCGATTTGGTGACGTCCAATGATCAAACACCGTCTTATCAACGGAACCGTCATGATTGCCCTGCTCGTCGGGGCGTTGTTCCTGCCCGCGCTCGGGGTCTTTCTCATCATTCCTGTCCTTGCAGCGATGATGATGTATGAATTTTACGGCATGATGGATCAGGCGGGGTTGCGCAACTATCGTCACGTGGGAGCCATCGGCGGTTTGGTATTGATCCTTGCGACCGCGGGCAACTATCTCGTCTACGGTGGCGTGAGTGTCTATCAGTGGGAGGGCCTCGTCCTGGCGGGCATTGTCATGGCCGTCTTGCTTCGGCAATTATTCGAGAAGGACGACGCCCAGCCATTGGTCACCCTTTCCGTGACGTGGTTGGGCGTGCTCTACATCGCCTTTATCTTCAATTTCTACACAAAACTTCTTCTGCAATGGCCGGAAGGTGACGGGCGACTGGTGCTGTTCTATATGATTCTGATCGTTAAAGTTACGGATATGGCGGCCTACTTCACAGGCTGCAGTATCGGCCGTCACAAGCTGATCCCGCGCGTTTCCCCTGCGAAAACGTGGGAAGGCTGTGCCGGAGGCGTGGCCGGCGGCATGGCGACGAGTCTGCTTTTCTGGTGGTTAACCGGGGGAACAATCGGTCCCCTTCATTTGAACGTTGCAGACGCGCTCGTACTCGGTATCTTATTGTCGGTCACCGGCATTGTCGGCGATCTGATTGAGTCGATGTTCAAGCGGGCGGCGGCTGTCAAGGATTCGGGCGGTTTGTTGAAAGGGATGGGCGGTGTCCTGGATGTGTTGGATAGCCTGCTTTTTGCCGCGCCGGTACTGTACGTGTACATCATTCTATGCCTCGCTCCCTGATCCCGGAACGACGACGGAAAGGATTTCATGCTTTTGGGTATCTATACATTGTTGGTCGTGTTGATCCTCTTCGGGTTAACCATCTTCGTTCATGAATTGGGCCATTTTCTGGTGGCTCGGAAATTTGGAATGAAGGTGGAGGTCTTTGCCATCGGATTCGGGCCGTCCATCTGGAGCACCCGTCGGAACGGGATTCTTTACAAGGTGGGCATTATTCCTTTCGGCGGCTACGTGGCGCTGCCGCAAATGGATCCCGAAGGCGCGGAAGACGCCGAATCCGGCGCATTGCCCGACGTGGCGCCCGCCAAAAAGATACCCGTTGCGCTGGCCGGGGCCGTCGGGAACGTCCTATTTGCCATCCTGATCGCTTGGGTGATTTACTGGATCGGTGTCCCCTCCGCACCCCATCAGCGGGATACGGTGGTCGGATTTGTTGCGGAAGATAGTAAGGCGCACGAACAGGGACTTCGTCCCGGTCATCGAATTCTCAGCGTTAACGGCAAACCCGTTTCGAACTGGAACGATATCAATGTGGAGGCGACCTTATCGCGGGAGGTCGTGCTCGAGGCGAAGACTGCGGATAGCGAAATGCTCACCATCCTATTGCCCACGCGGGATACCGAGGTGGGCGTGCGCCTGTTGCCGGGTGTGGCATGGGTCGGTTATTCCGATGTCTCGCAAGTATTTCCGGGATCACCCGCAGAACAGGCCGGAGTCAAAGCAGGTGATCGCTTGATCGAAATCAACGGGATTATCTTATATAGCCAAGCCCAATTGATTGAACTGGTGGACGCCTTCCGGGATCAGACCGTCCCGTTAGTCGTGAAACGGGACGGAAAACACATCGAATTGGAAGTAACTCCCGCCTACGACCCTGAGTTAGACCGCGCGCTGATCGGTATTGGTTTCAATCCATGGGCCGTCGATTTCGATGAAATCATCCATCCGCGCCCCATGGAGATGATTCTCGAATTCTCCACGTTGATCTTTCGTGTATTGGGTGCCCTCGTGACCCCCGCGACATCGGGAATGGCTGCCAGCGCGCTTGCCGGTCCTGTCTTTATTCTCAAGAGTCTGTGGGACATGGTGCAGAACAGCTTCGCCATGGCGCTGTGGTTTACCTGCCTCTTGAATGTCAATCTGGCGATACTGAACCTGTTGCCCATTCCCGTTTTGGACGGCGGGCATATCGTCTTTTCCCTTTGGGAGATGATTACGCGTCGCCGTATCAATGCACGCTTCAAAGTCGCCGTGATGGGGGCCTGCTGGTTCCTGCTCATCTTTGCCATGATCTTTCTGGCGTATCGGGATGTACTGCGCTTGGGCTGGGTGAATCGCTCCGCTCCGCCCGTCGAGGAGGTGGAATCGATCCCCGACAATGAAGATAGGGCGCCGGTGGATGATCAGGAGTAGATGGCGCGGGATTATGGCAGTTTCGTGCGGGGTGAAGGCATCTGGGTGCCGCGCTGGGCTCTTACCGCCCTTGTGCTTCTCATCGTGCTGTGGCTAGCCGCGCGCATCTTTGTGCCGCCTATGTGGACTGTGCAACGATTGGATGCGCCCAATAGCGAACGTTCAGCCCGGCTAATGCGCAGCGTCTATCTGAAACACCATTTCGTTGTTCAACTTCGGGAAGGATACTTCTGGCAGACGGCCCACTATTCGCAACCGATCAGCGAAGACTTCCGCGTCGATCTGGGCGAACGTTTGCGCTGGTCGGAAGATTCGCAGCGGGTCTGGTTAATTGTGGAAGGACGGCCGGTATGGGGCTTCGACTTCCAGAGACAACGGAACATGCGCCCGGATGAATTGGAGACATTGATGGGAGCAGGGCCATGATGCCTGAAAATGTGAACACACCCGATTGGGCCAAAGACGCTGTTTGGTACCAGATATTTCCGGAGCGGTTTCGCAACGGTGCGCCGGCCAGCAATCCTCGGCGTGAAGACGTAAGCGATCATCCCGTAACCGGTTGGCAGGTATGTCCATGGGGAATGGATTGGTACCGTTCGGCGCCATGGGAAAACGGCGAGGTGAAGCGGTGGGGCGTCTACTTGCGCCGGTATGGCGGCGATCTCATCGGCGTGCGCGAGAAGCTCGATTACTTGCAGGATCTCGGCATCACCGCCATCTATTTGAATCCGGTATTTGCGGCGCGTTCCCTGCACAAGTACGACGGCGCCAGCTTTCATCATATCGATCCAACCTTTGGCCCGGATCGCGCGGGCGATCTACGGGCGCTCGCGCGCGCGGATGAAACGGAGGATCCTGCCACGTGGATCTGGACCGAGGCGGACCGTTATTTCCTGGAACTCATTGAGGACGTCCATCGTCGCGGGATGCGTCTAATCATAGACGGCGTTTTCAACCATACGGGCCGGGAATTCTTTGCCTTTCAGGATATCCTGCAGCGTGGCCGCGCGTCGCGCTATGCCGATTGGTATCTGATCGACAAATGGCATAAGAACGGATCGTTCGAATACAAAGGATGGTTTAATCATAAGGCCCTCCCGGAATTCAATCGCACGAAGACCACTCTGGTCGACCCGGTGCGACAATACATCTTCGACATCACGCGCCGCTGGATGGATCCGGCCGGCGACGGAGACACAAACAAGGGTATCGATGGATGGCGTTTGGATGTCGCGTTCTGTGTGCCGCAAGGGTTTTGGCGGGCGTGGCGGCGTTTGGTCAAGTCCATCCATTCGGAGGCGTACTTGTCGGCCGAGATTGTTACATTGGCGAAGGAATACCTCCAGGGCGATCAGTTCGACGCTGTCATGAACTATATGTGGCTGTATCCGACGGTGGAGTATTTTGCCCCGGCGAAGAAGCCTTTGAGCACGGGGGCCTTCAAGCGACGTCTGGACCGGTTGCGGAGGGTATATCCGCCCGAGGTGACGCCGGTATTGCAGAACCTGTTGGATTCTCATGATGTCGGGCGCATCGCCTCCATGCTGGAAAATCCGGATGAACCCATGTCTCATTGGGAGGATTACTTTCATGTTTCGCGCGTGAAACAGAATCGGCGCTTTGTGACCACGCGTCCCGGACCCGCGGCGTATCAAGCCTTGAAGCAGGCCGTCATTTTTCAAATGACATATCCCGGCGCGCCCATGATTTATTATGGCACGGAAGTGGGCATGTGGGGGGCGAATGATCCGGATAACCGGCAACCCATGCTGTGGGACGATATCGAATACGAGCCCGAAGAACACACGCCGACGGGATTGAATAGCCGGACGTCGCGCCGTCCGGATACCGAACTATTTGCTTTCTTTCAGCGCGCCATTCGGCTGCGGGCGGAGCA
>SKZA01000380.1 GCA_007127595.1 Kiritimatiellia bacterium | reverse complement strand
GGTTTGCGCATGTATCCACTGGGAATGAAAATGGTAGCGCCTGACCAGCCACTGCGGCAGGGTTTTCGGAACGGGTGCATATCCCAATTTCTCAAGCGCGCGCCCTGCTGCGTGCGCATCGTCGGATTCGATCAGCACGTCCAAGTCGTCGAAAGCGCGCAAGCCGGGCGTGTCATAGGCTTCGTTCGCCAGCGGCGGGCCCTTGAGCCAAACATGCGGAAGCCCTTGCCTGGCGAACGCTTCGGCGATTTCATGAAGCGCGCGTTGAGCGGCGCCATGTCGCAGGCGTGTGGCGTGCAATCCCTTTTGGAGCAGATCGCCGACCGGATCGGGCGGGGACGGTAGGTCCCCGCGCTGAATCCGATGTGCCAACAGCGGCGCTACACGATGGTGCCGGGCGCACTCGACGAAGCGGGCCCAGTCATCGGCCGACCAGTCGGCGGGCAACGGGAAGGGGTCGGTCCCGCGACGAAGTGTTACGTCCCGTAGCGTTTGAAGGATGGCGCGCATCAAAACCATGTGCTTTCCTTGAGCGCGGGATAAGCGGAACGATCGATATCGGGAAAAACGCGGTGCGCATGCGCGGCCACCCGCGCGGCATATGCCCATTGAAGAGAGGCGAGATAGAGTTGCGCAGCCCGGTCATAGACGGATGCGTCGCCTTCCGATGCGCGTAAGCAGGTGTGAACGATTCTCCATCGTTTTTTCGCGTCAGGCAGCATTGCAAAGCACAAGTCAAGGGCCTCTGTGAATTGTTTCCGTTGCAGCAGGAGCCGGAGCAATACGCGTTGAGCCGGCGCATGACGACGCGTTACGGCTGCATGATAAGCCGCCATCGCGGCTTCGTTTTCTCCGAGCTTCTCGCACGCGACGCCCATCAGGTACTGCCACTCCGCTTGCGGCACCCGGTCCTTCGGGGGGCGGTGTTCATTCAGCAGATCGCGCGCCTCGGTCCACTCGCGACGCGCCAGATGCAAGCGGATCAGTCCATACACGGCTTCTTCGAGTGTCGGGTCCAATTCCCGGGCGCGATGATAGTGCGTTTCGGCTTCGGCATGGCGGTTCATAAGAAAGGCGACGCCGCCCCGGTTGCACCATGCGATTGCGGAATCAGGCTGTACGTTGCACGCGTGGCCATACAATTCATACGCTGGGGCGTAGCGCTTTTGTTCGCAAAGTGCGCGGGCTTTATCAAATAGCTCATTAATGTCGGACATCCCCATAGGCTACGGATTCTCCTTGAGAAGATACAGGCGAAACATGGTCGTACGTTCACGGGCGGGGAATCCCGTGCCATTGCGATGATGCGCAATGGTGCGGTACGTATAGGGCGGGAAGTCCTGGATGCGCTGGGCGTCTTGAAAGGCGTCTGGAAATACAGCCATGCCCCGTTCCGTGCTCGTCAATACGAGCACGCGCCGCCCGCCCGCTTGTTGATTGCGCAGAAAGTCGAGCGCGGCGGATGTCCGGCGACCCGACTCCCTTGCCCATAACCGTTCTCCGTTCAGCGTTTGATGCTGAAACACCATGGCAAGCGGCGTGCCCCACAGAAAATGGTCGGTCAACACGAGGTCGTCTTTGTCCAACTTGGCGCTGACCGCCTGCAATGCATGAAAGAGTCCGTCGTACTCCGTAGTGTTCCAGGCGTCGCGCAGGCGGTCGCCGTGCCCCCATAGGATAACGGTAAGGCCTGCCGCCACCGAAATCCATGTCCAGACCTTCTTCCCATTTCGCGCGCGTTCCCGGGGCAGCATGAGCGCACAAGCCGCGCCACAACCCAATATCGGCAGTGTGCCGGACAGAAAGCGTTTAGTGGCCCAAGGATAAAGGTCGGCTGCAAATTTGAAGACGAAGGGAACAACGGCCACACAGATACAGAGCCATAACCATGCGTCTAGTGGTGTCATGCGCCGGGATTGCCAGACGGAGACGAGCCGGGATGCGAAGCCCAATGCCCCAAGCAGAATGAGCGGGTACCCCAAATAGGGCGCAAGCTTGCGTACGTTATTGTTCAGTTCGGTGAGTGGGTCGGGGTGGAACACAGCCACGGCGCTTAAAACTAGCAGCGGGGTGAACGTGAATAAAAGAGGGGCGGTGTAGGACCATGATCGTCGCGTCAACAGGGCGGCAAGCGCATAGGATAGGGGAATGACGGCGACCGCGGCCCACGTCAATCGAGGGAAGAGGTGGCCAATACGGTCCACGCCTGCGGAACCGATCGTGCTGTAGTATGCAATCCCGGCCACGACGGGCAACGCGAGGACTAGGCAGGTCGCCGGCTTCAGGTCGCGACGCACGGCCAGCAAGGGAAACAGCAGAGCGCTCCAGATCAGAAAAGTCGGTCGATTCAATATTCCGGCCAGTAGCACAAGCGAGAGCAACGCGGGGATGCTGCGGGAGTCGGAGCGCGATAGCGCGATCAGGAGCATGGCGACGAAAACCATTTCCATCATTTCCGAACAGGGGGTTCGCGCATGATAAATGAGTAAGGGATGGAGGGCGATCAATGCCGTACCCAGGATGGCAAACGCTGGGGATGCGCCCGCCCGAAACAGTCCGCCCAGCAAAAGAAAGCACAGGATCAGCGCCAACAGCAGCATGGCATGGAGCGCGGCATGGGGTCCGCTTATGGTATAAAGCCATGCGATCCATGCCGGCGTGATCGGGTAGAACGTAAGGCGCAGAGCGCCGGAATCCGCGTCGAAAGGAATGCCGGGAAACAGTTCGTCACGTCCGGCGATGGCGCGAATGAATGGATTGTAGTCTGCATGAATCAAATCCGCGTGTGCAGGCATGGGCGTCACGCGCCAGCCGCCCTGTTGCGCCGCATAGAGGCCTTGATTCATGTAGACGCCGGGATCCCAGCCGCCCGCGATCCATTCGCCGCGCGGCGGAAACGCCAGGATCAACACGCACAACGCGCTGAACGCGCCGACGGCGGGCCATATCGCTTTGGGCGTCAAAGACACCCATGAGCGGCTTCTCAAATAGCCGATGAAGAAGCCCGCTCCGGACAAAGCGAAGATGCCGCCTGTTAGCGTATATAGATTGAACTGTCCTATTTCCAGTAGGAACCAGGCGACGAGAAGATTGATGAGCAGGCCCAGTGTCAGGCCGATGGAGAAGGAGATGATTCCGCGTGCGACGAATCCGTTCTTGTCGGTAGATTCCGCAGGGCGGCACCATAACCAGCCCAAGCCGGGGACAAGCAAGCACGCAGCGATTGCAAGGCCTGAAATCATGCGCATTACTTTAGATTCACCTGGTCATCATGTGAAGCACTACATCCAGCCTGCCCGCTTGTGCGCGCGCGGCTACATTGCAGTTTTCTTCGTAGCCGCCGCCGTGAGGCGGTGGATGGCGCGTCCAACAAACGTTTCTCAACGGGCAGCTATTCCCTCCGCCGCCCCAACACCTTGAGCAAACCCCGAACAATGAAATGCCCAGGCAGGTAGAGGAGCAGGGGGTAGAGGACGACCAGTAGTGCGACATAGACCGGCGCCGCGACCCATGGTTCGGCGTCGAAAAAGGCGAAGACCCAGTTTACGTTGCGATCCGGCTCGGTCATGAGCCGGGAGGCGAGCAGCGCCACGCCTCCGATGAAACACTGTACGATCCAACCGCGTCGGTCATATCCCATACGCAAACACAGCCACAACACGAAAGGCGGGAGAAACACGTGATAGAGGGAGGTGGCGCGCGCGAGCAACGGGATTTCGGGATTGAACATGTACGAAGTGAAGCCCGTGATGCTGTCGGATAGGAACAGGGCCACGATGTAATCCATGCTCCATCCGATGCCTACGGCCACCATCATCCCCGCCTGGCTGGCCAGCAGCAGCCGGTTGCCCGTCCACAGCGCATAGAGCATAAGGAACTGGGCCAGATTGCATAGCCACAGGAAATTCTGCGGTCCGTAGGTCCAGAGTATGACCGGCGCCCAGAAGAGCATCCACACGGAAAATGCGATGCGGGCGACGAGCGGGATCCGCGGCGCAGGGTCGCTCATTATTTCCGTCGTCTTCATCCTTTCGACTCCGTTCGCAGCGCCATCCAGGCGTATCGGTCGTCTACCCAGCCGATTATGCGGGAAACCCTGAAAGAGGACCATGTCTTTGTACGATAATGGCACAAAGCCCTTCGCAATGAAGGGCCATTACGACGAAGAGTGTCTTGGTTCGGTTATCGCAACTTAACACAGTCGGCCTATTGGGGCATTGTTATAGTATAGGAACGAAGTTGTATGTGCCTGGTCATCAGCGGCTTGGTGGCCGGATGGCGGGGGAAAGGAATAGTCATCATGCGCTTTCATACGGTTAAAGAAATACTCGACTGGACACGCTGTTTTCATAACAAGCTCGCGGAAGACTACGAGCAATTGGCGGAGGAGCACGAGCGTGAGCGGGTCGGCATGTTGTTGCATTATCTGGCCGAACACGAACGGGCGTTGGGCGAGGCGATCCGACATTACGAAGAGGACGATATCCATGATATTCTCGGCGTGGCCTTCGCGCCGGATGTGGAACTGCCGTCCGACCTGGATGCGCTATGCAAGGCGCCTGACACCATCGATACCGCAAGTGTGTTGGCTTTGGCGCTTCGCTTTCATGAGGCGCTTGAACAGGTCTATCAGAAGCTGGCCGAAACGGCGCCTTCGGAGCGAATCAAGGCGCTCTTCGAGAACATCTCAAATCATGAGGTCAAAGAGAAGTTGCGGACGGTTCGGGACGCCGGTCGTTTGGAGGATGTGTAGCGCATAAAGAAGCCGTGCGCACCGCGCACGGCTTCCTTGTGCCGATCGTTTCTGATCGGAGTGCTTTACCAATCCATTTGCGGTAGCTGGTCGATGGCTTCATCCACGGCTTCCCGGGTGGCCTCGTCCGCCTCTTCCGCGGCTTCTTCGACGGCGTCCATGGCGGCTTCCGCCTCCTCCGCCGCTTCGGCCTGCCACTCATCCGCCAAGGCTTCGGCTTCTTCCGCCGTCACATCGGCCTCTTCCTGAATGGTGTCGGCCGCGTCTTCGGTCCATTCCTGAACGTCTTCTGCGACTTCTTCGGCCGTCTCTTCAACTTCTTCCACCGCGTCCTCGACGGGTTCAGCGGCGTCTTCTTCGGTGCCTAATGCATCGCGCAAAGCTTCGACGGCTTCTTCGTAATCTTCGTCGGCTTCATCTCGAATCGCTTCGACGGTATCTTCGGCATCCTGCCACACCTGCTCGGCTTCCTGGACCTCTACCTCAACGGTTTCGGGTACGGCGTATTCCTGCGGTGCGATAAGCACATCGTCCGTCACGGGTTCCGGCTCCGCGTCCTGTTGCCCGCAACCGGCGACGAGCATTGCACCCGCAATCCCCCATGCCATGGCCCAAGTGAATCCCTTCATGATGACTCCTCTTGTTAAGGGTGAATCCACACTCCCTTATGAAAAAACAAAAAAGACGGAAAATGGCAAGCCTTTGCCGAGAGCGTTGTGTGGGATTTGATCGGTGGCCCCGTTCCGGTCAGCGTCGAAAGCGCCTACTCCTCAATGACGCGAAGAAACAGTACTCCTTCTTCCGGTACCGGATGCAGGATCGTGGTCTCCCCCGGCTGTCCGGTCACCCGCTGCCAACGCGTCCAGTGCGCCAGATCGGTCGATGTTTCCACGCGATAGACACGGCCGGCGCGGCTCGACCACGAGAAGGGAAGCGCGTCCGCAGGGCCTTGCCCGCCAAATCCCATGGGGGCATGGAATTCGGGCTTCTCCGGTTCCTGCCCCTCGGTCGATCCGACGACCACGGTGCCTGACAGGAAAACCGCGTCAACGGCGGTGACTTCAGAATCCACCGCAGAACGAGCCAGCATGGAATCGGTCAGATGAACCTCAAAAGGTCCCTCTGCTTCGGTATGAACCGGAACCCACCGGAGGCCCGCGAGTTTCCGTATTCCGGCGGGCAACGATTCTCCGGGCGGCATGGCCAAAGCCACTCCCAGTCGGCCTTGATCCAATTGGCTCTCATTGAGAATGAGCCTGGCGCCCATTGCCTCAACCTCGGGACCCGGCTTCACTTCTTCACACGATAATTCTTCGGGATCGAATGTCACGGTGAAGGACAACGCATTCACCTGCCCGTCGGATTCCAGGAGTAGGGGCGCCCAGACACGATCTCCAATATCAACGGTGCCCAAGGAAATGGAGGCATCCGCCGCATGGGCAACTTCCTGTTCCGGTAGCGGCATCATGCCCAGCGGGGCAGCCGCCGGTTCGGTCGGGCCGCCGGCTTCGGTAAGCGGATCGAGGCCCTGGGCATATCGTCCGGCCTGCACCCAGTCGGCAATCGACAAGGTGCCGTCCCCCAGTGTGCTGCGCGGTGCGCAATCGGCCCGTTGAAAGAGCGAACCCGTGGGCATGGGGTCAAGACCCGCCACAAATCGTCCGACCTGAACCCAGTCTTCGAGCCCCACCGTGCCGTTTCCATTGGGCAGCGGCCAGACATCGGCTTCATATCCGGGAAAGACCGACGCACTCACGTCAAGGACGCCGGCGATCCATTCGGTCGGCAGCGATTCCAGATCTACGCCCAAAACGGATCGGGCGGTCGGATCATCCACAAGGGCGACCACGGCCGGTAAACCCGCCGCATCGGGGCGCGTCTGCAGCTCCAATTGTAAAATCTCCATGGCGCCCTCGTCCATGGTTTCGCCGGCCGGCAGGGCCAGCGCCACGCCCAGATGTCCCGCTAAGGAGTCATTTTCAAGCACGATCGCGTCCGGGGGGAAATCATCGCCCGGATGCAGCTCCAGCAGGTTGAGCAGATTCGGGTCAAACTGGATCGTAAAGCCGATCGCATGTTCGTCGCCCTTGGCATTCAGGACGATCGGGAGCATGATGACCTCATTCACGGCCGCTTCCGCAGAGGCCACCGTAAGGGAACGCACGACGGGTGTCGGGCCCGCCACATAACCCGAATCGGACCAACTGAAGCCGCTGGCGCCCTGCGCGTTGTAAGCCTTGATCCAGTAGTGGTACAGGGTCTCGGGCGCCGCCGAGGAGTCCGTAAAGGTTGTTTGCGTGGTGGTGCCGATCTGGGTCGCGGTATCCGTATCGCGGACCTTGCTGCGCCAGACCTCGTAGCCCACCGCTCCAGGCGCGGCGATCCAGCTTACAACCACCGCCCCGGCCACGGCGCCGTCGGTAGCCTGGATATTCTGCGGCGCGTCCGGCCCGCGGGTCCAGAATCCGCTGGTCGACCAACTGGCTTCGCCGGCTCCGGCGTTGTTGATGCCGCGCACCCAATAGAAGTATACGGTTTCAGCCTCGGCGTCCTCGTCCCAGTATTCGATGAAGCCGGGTTCGGCGGGCACCTGATCGATGACGGTGGCGGACGGAAGGTGTCGCACTACGTTGCGCAGGATTTCATATTCCATGGCCCGGTCGACGCCCTCCCACGACAGGCGAATGCGTCCCGAGAACATGCCGTCGCTCGCAAAAAGAAACAGGGGCTTGGCGGGCTTCTTCAGCTCGCGATAACCCGTGGCCCCGTCGGAAAACGTGCCCCAGGCGATGCTGTTGACAGCGCGCACCCAGTAGGTGAATTCGGTAAGGGGCGGAACGGTGTCGTCCACGAATTCCGTGTCCGTCACCCAGTTGTCGATCATCTCACTGTCCCAGAGATTTGGGGTGTCGGAACGCCACACTTCATAACGCTCGGCGCCGGTGGTTTCGTTCCACGTCAAGCGGATGTCGTCGAGCGAAGTTCCCACGCTGGCTTGCAGGCCTGTCACCCGCTCCGGAGGGGCCGGCGTGGCGAATCCGGAATCGCCGCTTCCGAATCCGCTGATCCCGTCGGAACTGAGGGCTGTAACCCAATAATAGTAGGTCTGAGACCCGTCCACGTCCATGTCGTCAAACGCGGTTCCGGTGACGGTGGCGAGAGGCGTCGAGCCATGCGGTTCATTCACACTGTTACGCCAGATTCGATAACCGGTGGCCCCGCTCACGGAGTTCCAGGTCACGCGGACAAAATTGGGGAAGCCGCCGTTCGATGCCTGCACATTCGAGGGTGGATTCGGTCCCGGCGTCCAGTATCCCTCGTGGTAGAAGCCGTAATCACTCGGAATGCCCGGCATGTAGACCGTGCGCACCCAATAGTAGAACGAGGCGTTCGGCGGCGTCGTGGTATCGATAAACTCATTCCGTGATCCGCCCACACTGGCGAAATACTGAGCCGTGTTTTTGTCCGGCACGGTGTTGCGCCAGATATCATAGGCGGCTGCGTCCGGCACGGACGTCCACCAGATCCGCACCGCCCCGGGGTACGTTCCCTTGCTCGCGGCGACCTGATCGGGTACGGGCGGAACCTGCGCGGTCAGGGGAGACCCCCACGACAACACACCGCAAGCAAGCGCACAACCGAGCCGCGCAATCATCGAGTAGGCGCTGCAACGAGCGCGACCTCGCAAAAGGTGTGATCGGACGGCACCACGGCTATGGAAGATGGACTGAATGGACATAGTAGGACAATAATGCCTTTCGGACATCTGATGAGTCAAGCACAGTCATACCCATTGCGACCATTGATTAACCGGTCACTTCATGCGAACGTGTACTTGGCGTGGCCATCATGAACAGGAAACTACCCATACTTGCGGCAGTGGCCGGCTTGATCCTGCCCCTCCTGATCATTGGAGAATGGCGCGGGTTGGGCCCCTTGTTGCGGGAATTCCCGCCGCTGACACAGTACGTTGAGCACGCGCCCTTTTCTGCGCCGGTCTTCTTTGTCTTTGTGTTCCTTGCCGTGGCCGCCGGTTTGGTACTGATTCGGCCCGGGTGGTTCGGCTTCAAGCGCATGGCTCCGCCCGATCCGCCAACCCGCGCGGCTTTTCCCATTTGGGGGTGGATCGGTCTGTTGCTGATCGCCGTGTTCTGGACGCTGGCGTGGACCCGATTTGCATGGCTGCCCGGTTGGATGCAAGAGAACACGTTTTTCCCGCTGTGGCTCGGCTATATTCTGACCATGGACGGGTTGCGCTATCGGCGTACGGGCAACTCGTTCTTGTCTCGATCGCCCGGCCTATTCGTCGCGCTTTTCCCGGCGTCCGCCGTTGCCTGGTGGTATTTCGAGCTCGTGAATCGGTTTGTACAGAACTGGTATTATGCGGGCGTAGAGGACTATAGCGCGCTGCGCTACGTTACGCTGGCCACGCTCAGCTTCTCGACGGTATTCCCCGCCATTTTCACCACGCGCGAGTGGCTGAGTACATTCCCCTGGTTCAAGGCCTCATACGGGAACGGCCCCCGCTGGCGCGCCCCGGGCCGTCCGACACTCGTCGGTTGGTTCATGGGCGGCGTCGGCCTGCTCGCGTTTACGGCGTGGTTTCCGGTGCCGCTCTTCTTCCTGACGTGGATCGCGCCACTGGTGATCACGGCCAGCGCGTTAGCCCTCGCCGGTGTGTCGTCGCCTTTTACCGACCTTAAGCGCGGCGATTATCATATGTTGTTCACGCTGGCGATTGCTGCGTTGATCTGCGGCTTCTTCTGGGAGATGTGGAACGTCTTCAGCATGCCCAAATGGCATTACAGCATTCCGTACGTCCAGACGCTCCACGTCTTCGAGATGCCGTTACCCGGTTATGGCGGGTACCTCCCGTTCGGCCCGGTATGCTGGTGCATGTGGCTGGGGATGAGGCGGCTGTTTGCGAGGTGAGACAGCGCCGGTTGCTATTCGCAGTGGCGGGACTTCACCGATTGACCCGCCGGCCGGGTTCCACTAACATGGCCCAAAACTTGGGAGGTGAATATGAGACGCTTGCTGATTGTCCTCGGCGTGCTGGTCGTCATCGTTGTTGTAGCCATTACTATGGCAATTGCCACAACGAGCGCCTTGCCGAATGAGGCCGATGCTTTCCTGTCCTTGATCGAACAAGGACGCTTCGAAGAAGCCTACCAAACCACAGCGGAAGCTTTTCGTCATGAAACGAGCGAGGAGGTCTTCGTCTCCTTCGTCTCGGGCACGTTGCTGACGGACTATGCGCGCGCTTCCTGGTCTTCGCGGAGTATTGAGAATCGCGCCGGCCGTCTGGAAGGCGCCGTCCAAACGAAAGAGGGCGGGACGATCCCGTTAACGCTGCAGTTCGTCAAGGAAGAGGGCGCATGGAAAATCGCGTCGCTGGAAATGGGTGACGCGGGCTTTGTGCGATCGGGCGGTGCGGTGGACGTTCCTTCCGGCGATGAATTGACCCGAATAACGAGCCAAGCGATCGCGTTATTGGGTGAAGCGATCAATGCGCGGGATTTTGACACGTTCTACGGGAACATCGCCCGGCTTTGGCAGCGGCAGACGACGGCGGATGAGTTGCATCAGGCCTTTGCCCCGTTTATCGAGCTGAATATCGATTTGCTGCCTGCATTGGAGGAGTCGCCCGTGTACAGTCAGCCGCCGGCCGTCGATGGCGATGGCGTGCTGACCCTGATTGGATACTATCCAGTGGAGCCGAACCCGGTCCGATTCAACCTGGACTACGTGTACGAGCATCCGGAATGGAAATTGCTCGGCATCAACGTGCGGATGTGAAGGGTAGGGCAGGGACGGGACAGAGCCCGTCCCTCCAGTAGGCTCTAGAACCTATCCCAAAACCCGGCTCGGCGGGAGCCTCGCCCTCCACTTGTCCTGCAATTGCGTTGAAATTCTTATGGAGGGCGACGCTCTGCGGAGCCGCAATTCGGTTATGGGATAGGTTCTAATAAAGCTTGGAGGGACGACCTCCGTGTCGTCCCGCAACAACTAAAAGTCCGGGACGGCGCCCTACCTTCCCAGCGCTTCCGCACGAAACGCCATCAACTCCTCCAACTCCGCCGCCGCCTCTTCCCACGCGCGGGTGGCGTCGTCAATCTGTGCCGGGATATATGTCAGCCGCTGATTGATTTCAGCAAACGTCAGGTTCCGTCCGCCGGCCTCCATGTCCTCGACCAATTCCTTCTGCTCGGTTTCCAGCCGCGCGATGCGCTCTTCGGCGTCGCGCATGACCTTTTCCAGCTTCCGTTTCCGCGCGCCCGTTTCCTGAATGATCCGCGCGCGTTCCCGTTTCTGCTCCTTCCGATTCGGGCCGGTCGCGTCGTCCTCAGAATTGCTTGAAGGCGTTCGCACATCCGATGTGCCCGACACCTTTTCCTTGTAATAATCGTAGCCGCCGGGATAGCGCCGGATGCCCGGCGGTTCCATGGCAATAATCCCCGTCGCCACCCGCCGCACAAACTCGACGTCGTGACTGACGAAATACAGCGTGCCTTCGAAAGACAATAAGGCGTCCTCCAGCGCTTCACGCGCATGCACGTCCAGGTGGGTCGTCGGTTCATCGAGTATGAGAAGGTTCGGCGGTTTCACCAGCAGCCGCGCGAATGCCAGCCGGATCTTCTCGCCACCGCTCAACACCGATACGGTCTTCTCAATGGCGTCGCCCGAAAACCCGAATCCGCCCAGCAAGGTGCGAATCTGTTGTTCGTGCACGTCCGGCGCTGCTTGGCGCACCACCTGAAACGCCGTGTCGCCCGGTCGCATGGTTTCCGCAAAATCCTGCGTCTGATGGCCGGGCACGACTCGGTGTCCGACCACGCGCTTGCCCTCGTTGAGCGGCAGCGCGCCGGCGAGCATCCGCAGCAACGTGGTCTTCCCGAGGCCGTTCAAGCCGACCAGCGCCGTCTTCTCGCCGCGTTGAATAGAGAGATCCACGTTGCGCAGGACCCAATGCGCGCCGTCATAAGTCACGCCCGCCTTTTCGAGGCGCATCACTTCCGAGCCGCAATGCGGCGGGTGCGCCAGACGAATGCGGCCGCGCGTCATGATCTCGTCCGGTAACTCGATGACGTCCATCTTCTCCAGCATCTTGATCCGGCTCTGGACCTGGGTGGCCTTGGTGTTCTTCGCGCGAAACCGTTCGATGAAGCGTTCGACCTGTTTGCGTTTCTGGTCCTGATTCTTCTTCTGAGCGAGCAACTGTTCGTGGCGGACCACGCGCGTCGCCATGTACTCATCATAGGTGCCCGGATACAGGGTGCAGCGGCCTGCGTTGATTTCGAGTGTGTCGCTCGTGAGCGTATTCAGGAGATAGCGGTCATGTGAAATGAGGGCCAGTGTACCCTGAAAGGCGCGCAGATACCGTTGCAGCCATTCCACGGCGGGCAGGTCGAGATAGTTCGAGGGCTCGTCGAGCAGGAGGACATCCGGGTCGGCGATGAGTACGCGGGCCAGTTCCGCGCGCATTTGCCACCCGCCGCTGAAAGCGCTCAAGGGTTGCGTGAGGTCGCCCGGCGCAAAGCCGAGGCCGCCGAGCGCGGATTCCGCGCGGGCGCGTAAGGTATATCCACCGAGTTGTTCGAATGACGTTTGCAGATGCCCTAACTCGCGCAGGAGCTTGTCGCGATCCGCATGCCCGGGCAGGACATGTTCGATTTCATGAATGCGCGCTTCGGTCCGGCGCAGTTCCGGCACGGCGTCGGCGACATATTCCGCCAACGGCGTGGCGATCTCCTTATTATTAAGGACTTGCCGGAGGTAGCCGACCCGGATGCCGGATTGAATGAGGACGTCGCCCTTGTCCGGAACCGACTCGCCCGTGATCAGGGCAAATACAGTGGTTTTCCCGGCGCCGTTCGGGCCGACGACGCCGATGCGGTCACCCGCCAGGATGCGCAGATCGACGTTCGTCAACACGTCCTGCGGGCCGTAATGCTTGGATACGTTCTGGAACTCAATCATGGACGCGTACGATACCTAATGCCTCCGAACATCTCCACTCGATATCTTCCCGTTTTGGCGATTGTTCAGGATGTTAGGGCGTGGGCGACCTTTATTCTCACCGCTGCCAAGCCGATCCCCGATATATGCAATATTGCGAAATAGGCGTGCCGCCCAGCGGCAAGTTCAGGGGTTCCCCGATGAGGTGTAATTTCCGTGCGAATACTACGCGAAAAGCGGCTTCTGCCTTATCCGATACGTCCCATTTCACACTTCGCCTCTTCCCGTACCGCGTTGGCACACTCCATGCTCATTTAAAAGGTATGTAGTTCAAGTTCTAACACATGGCTTTTGAGGGGATGTCATGAAAAAGGTTACGGTACTTGGATTCGCGCTAATCGCGCTGATGTTTCAAGCGGGCTGTGCATCGTTGGGAGGCGGTCAGGTCGTTTGTGCGCCGCAACGAAACGGTATCACCGTATTCGGGACCCCGGACGCCTATTACGCGATGTACTGCATAGGCCCCTAAGAAGCGGCTAGGCGAGTGCGGCGCACGATGTCGCTTGGCACCGCAATATGAAGCCGTTTGGAGTGGGCAATCTGCAGCCCACAACAAAGAGGAGGATGTCACAACATCCTCTTTTTTTCATTTCCGCGCTGAATTCCTCGCAAAAAACGATATTTCAATGTCCCGGTGCCGGGAAGCGATCCTCGCCTGTAGGCTTTATCGGTGCAGGCGCTCCACAAAGTGTTGGCCGATAACCCTCTCGGGGAAGCACTGTAAGTACTCATAATGCGGCCGCTGATGCTCGGGGTAGACAATGCCCTGATTGTCAAGAATAGCCAATATGTCATTATCGTTCAGGATTGCCATTGGTATGGGGCTTCTTCGAAAGGGCATGCCATGAACGATGTGAAAAGGCTCCTCGCGCATATGTCGGCTATCGGCGCTTCGGATCTTATCCTTACGGTTGGTGCTCCTCCTCAATATCGCGTCTTGGGAATGTTGCGCGCGGAAAGCGATCAAGCGCTGACGGCTGACGACATCCAACACATGGCGTTCTCACTGCTAAACGAATCACAAGCGCAACATTTGCGTACACATCGCAGCATCGATTTCTCCAAGGGATTTGCCGGGCTTACCCGGTTTCGTTTCAACATCTATTATCAACGCGAGTCCGTCGCCTTGGCGGCGCGCTTGATTCCGCACCATATCCCTTCCTTCCAAGCGTTGGGCTTGCCCGAGATCATTCGCGACTTTGCGTTGCGTCCGCACGGGCTCGTACTGGTAACGGGCCCGGCGGGTAGCGGGAAGTCCACGACGCTTGCCGCGATGATCGACTACATCAACACGCATCGTCACGCGCATGTGATTTGTCTCGAGGATCCCATCGAATATCTGCACAAACATCGCACCAGCGTGATTGATCAGCGGGAAATCTATACCGATGCGCCTTCGTTCACGGACGCCCTGCGCAGCGTATTTCGCCAGTCGCCCGACGTGATTATGATCGGAGAAATGCGCGACATCGAGACGATGCAGCTCGCCTTGACGTTGGCCGAGACCGGGCACCTGATTCTCGCTACCCTGCACACGCAGGATACGGTTCACGCCATTCACCGCATCGTGGACGTGTTTCCGCCGGCCCATCAGCAGCAAATCTATACCCAACTCTCCATGGTCTTGTCCGGAGTCATTTCGCAATCGCTACTGCTGACGATAGATCAGTCGCGGCGCGTCTTGGCCTATGAGCTGATGAATGTGAACAACGCGATTCGCAACATGATTCGCGAGCGGCAACTGCAACAGGTGTACTCGGTGATTCAAACCGGGAAGGCGGAGGGGATGGTGACGATGAACGACTCCCTGAAACGATTGGTCGGGCAGGGGCTATTGGATCAGGACGTTGCCCTCGAGCGATCTCCGCGTCCGCGCGAGTTGGCGCGCATGCTGGGGGTCGCCATGCGCGAGGCCTCGATTTTGAATCACGGCGAAGGCGACGGCCTTGCGGAATCCATGAATTGGGAATCCAGACCGGCGGTGACAAGCGGAGGAAGTGAACATGAGCGCGTTTGACATGCGGTTGACGATGTGGGCGGGCGTTCTGCTTTTCTTGAGTGGAGCCTTGTGGGGCGTAGCCGGCGAGCAGGAATGGGAGCTGACGCAACGCGTGCCGAGAGGAACCCATCGATCGGCGGAAGAGAAAGCCGAACCTTCGGAGCGAGCCGTGCAGCGCGAACTGAATCGCGCCCAGCGCGAGATCAGGTCGTTGGAGCGGGCATTAGCTGCAGCCGAAAGCAAGAGCGATGCGGCGGAACAGGATTGGGGCAGGCGTTTGGAGAAGCTGGAAGCCGACTTGGCGGCCATGACGGAAGCGCGCGACACGGCGACACGCGCCGCCACGGATCAGGAGGCGGCCTTGGAGCAGGCGCAAAGGGAATTGACGGCTTTATCGCGGACGGCGTCGCGGCAACTTGTGGAAGTCCAGAGGGAACAAGAACGTCTACGTAAGCGGTTGGCCGACGAGGAAGAGAAGCGAGCCGCCGCAGAAGCGCGCGTAAAGGAGTTGTCGGACGCGTCTCGCGCGGAGACGCGCCAACAACGGCAGTTGCAACGGGAGCATGATCGACTTCAGAAGCGATTCAGCGACTCGGAAAGCGGGCGTCAGGCGGCCGAACAGCGTGTCGCTTCGCTCGATGCACGTGTGAAAGAATTGGAGACGGCGGCCCGAACGCATGCGCGCGAAGCGGCGAACCGGGAGCAGGGGCTCGCATCGGATACGGCCCGCTTGCAGCAGCAGGTGGAAGGACTTGAAAAGGAATTGGCCGACCTGAAGAGGGAACGTACGGAGCGGGAGGCTGCGTGGACGTCGCGTCAGCTCGCGTGGGAGGAGGAGCTGCAGGGGCTGCAACGCGTCTATCAAGATGAAGTGGCCGTGCGTCGTGGTGAAGTTATGCGCGAGCATCTGCTCAATCCTTCCGATGTGGCGTTGGCCTGGTCGCTGAACGATGTGGCCTTGTTGCTGGTTTCCGAGGGGCGATTGGCGGAAGCCGAGCCATTGTATCGGCGTGCGCTGGCCATACTGGAGCATGCGTTCGGGCCCCGGCACATTGCGCGCGGGACCGTCTTGCAGCACCTCGCCGATCTGCGCCTCCAAACGGGTGACGCGGCCGGCGCGGAAATCCTATACCGGGAGGCCGTGGAAATCTTTGAGGAGGCCTTGGGCGCTCGGCATCCCCGCGTAGCCGCGGCCTTGAACGGGCAGGGCACGGTGCTGCGCGCCGTCAATCGGCACGCACAAGCGGAACAGGCCTATCGTCGGTCCATTGCCATTTACGAAAATCATAAGACGCGGGATCAAGCGGATGCCGCGGCTCCGTTGCACAACCTTGGACTGATGTTCCTGGGACTGGAGCGGTATGACGAAGCCGGCCCGCTATTGGTGCGGGCGGCGGACCTTCTGGAGAAGAGTCGTTCGGCGAGCGCGGCGCAGAAGGCCGTCGTTCTGCGATCGCTGGCGCGTTATCACCTGGCGGTAGGAAATATGGAGCAAGCCCTGGTGTTCGAAGATCAGGCGAATGAGTGGTCGGTTCGACAAATGACGCGATAACTGTATAGGCGGCGACGCCCCAAGGGCGTCCCGTGTCGGGAGGCGGTCATGAATAAGGAATATGCGCGGGTCGATGTGCGGGAGCGGAGTGGGCGGCTGACGATCGGCGTTCAAATCGATCGTGACACGATTCGATCCGTTGAAGTGCTGAACGGGCGCATTACGTCCTGGGCCGAGCGTGCGATTCCCAAAGGTATGAGCGACGCCGAAGAGCTTCCGGTTCACTTGAAGCGTGCGCTGGAGCCCTTCGAGCCGGCGCGCCGACAGGCGCGTGTATGGGTTTTGGGCGCTTTCCCCAGTCTGCAGGTACGGTTTCTCAGTGTGCCAAAGACACGTACGAGTCAGGTCTCCAATGTAGTCTACTGGCAATTTCGGAAGGAAGTCCCGTTTGATGCGGCGTTGACTGCGTTCGACTACGATATCGAAGGGGAGAACACGCAGGGGGACGTACCGCGGTTGGATGTGACCGCGTATACGGTGTCGCAGGCGGAGGTGGACGCGTTGCGTTCCGTGTTCTCGCATGCGGGGGTGCGCCTGGATGGCGTGGCCATCCCGCATTTCGCGATGCGGAACCTGTTCCAGACGCGTTGGATTACGCACGAGGGCACCGTGTTGAGTTTGTACGTGGGGGACGAATCTACTTCGCTGCAAATCCATTCGGGCGGACGTGTCACCTTGAACCGGGTGTTCATCACCGGAATGAATGCCATGCTGGGTGTGTTGCATAATCGCCATCCGGAATGGACGGCCGACGATATTCTGGCCCGCCTGAACAGTGTATCCGAAGCCGAATCCGCCGAGGCGCGTGAAGTCGTGCGTCCGGCGTTGGGACGGCTCATGCAACAGGTGGAACGTTCCATGGCGTCCTATCTGGTGGGGCGCAGCAACGAGGAAATTGATTGCGTGCATGTGATGGGGGCGTTGGCCGCCTATCCGCGTCTGGTGGAGGAGATGGGTGCGCATTGGGGCCTCCGCGCTCAGGCCGTACATGTGATGGAACCCCCGCATGTTGCGTCCGGCGTGGATCTGCCGATGGATCCGAGCAGCGCGGCACTTCTCTCCATGGCTGCGGGTGTGGCGCTGTCCGACGATGCACACACCCCGAACCTGCTGCATACCTATGTGAAACGCGATCGTGAGTCGTTGCGTCGGCGTACACGCAGTTGGGCCACGGCGGGTGTCGGCCTGCTCCTGCTCGCATTCGCTTTATCCTTTGGCTATCTCCTGCGCTCGAATGCGGAGTACGCGTGCGCTTTGCGTGATATCCAGGCGCAAGCGAGCGCATACATGCCCGGCCTGACACGCGAGACCATAACCCTGTTGATGGCCTCACTGGAGGAGCGGCACCTGCAGTTCCGCGGCGTGGCCCGAAACTGTCGACCGATCGCTGTGTTGAACGAGTTGGCGGCGGTGACCCCGGAGGATGTGCGGCTGGGGCGGATTGAGATCGTGCTCGAGTCCCCGGTCGATCGCGAACGCGGGGCAGGCGCCAGGGAGAGGCGGGTGCAGATCGAGGGGCAGATACGCGGCGTCCGGGAACAACAGGAGTCGAAGTTGGCCTCGTATGTCATCCAACTGGAGGACACCCGCATGTTTGAACGGGTGGCCCTGATGAGGTCCGGTCCCGGTCGTGACGGTGCGAACCCTGTCATCTTGTTTGCATTGGAGTTGCATCTCGAAACCATCACCGATCGTCCCGCGACAGGCGTGACCGTTGCTGCAAAGGAGTTGCCATGAACGCTGAACCAGTCATGACGTCGATGCGTCGCTTTTCCGTCGGAGCAGTACTGCCCGTCGTCCTGGTGACGGGTCTGGTGGTAATGGCAGCCATTCTCTATCTGCCGGTCCGCGAGAATCTACGGCTGCGGGGCGAACTGAAGTCCGCGCATGAGGAATTGGCGGCGCTGGAGATCCTGCGTCCTTTGTATAGCGAACTTACACAGGTAAGTGTCGATGCCGCGTGGAATGTGTTGCCCGTACCTGCGCGGGCGCGCTGGAAACAGCACGAGGTTATCGAAGCACCCGCCTATTTCGCGGATTTAGCCGTTTCGCATGGCATGGAACTGGTGGCGATTCATCCGCGCGTCGTTTCGGCGCCGGGCGCGCCAAGAAGCCTGCATGTCGAGTTGGAAGTCGCGGGCCCGTATGAACGCATCAAAGACATGCTGTTGGATGTGGTGGGGATGCCGACACTGGAGTGGATCGGGAAAGTGGATGTGCGGCGTGAAGCCGTGCACGAAAGCATGAAGCTGTCGCTCTGGTTGGCGCTGGATTGACGAAGTTTGAACGCCGGGTGTGGCGAGATCGGCGAGGAAGGAAAGAACGCTATGAACACACGGGAACGCTGGTTGGTGGGGATGATGGTGGTCTCGGTGGCCTATGGCGGCTACGTCTATATCGCACGTGCCGTACGCAGCCCGGACGATGAATCGCAGCGTGAGCAAGCGATTACTGAAGTCGAAGCGTTCGCAAAGCAGACGCGCGCGAGACTCGCACAATTGAAATTGACGCGCGAAGAACAGGCGATTCTGAACCGCACGGTGGCGGAGTGGGCGCCCAGTCCGTTTCTGCAAGAGCGGGACAAGGCGCAGCCTGTTGCCGAGCAGGCAACGGTGTTTCACTATACGGGGTATTTGCATGTCGGAGCGGTCAAGCTGGCCATTATCAACGGTCGCGAGTATCGCGTGGCCGATACGGTGGGTGCCGGTGATTTCGTCGTGGAATCCATTGACGCGCGTCAAGTCGTTCTTGCGGCCAAAGGCGGAGGCCGCCGCCTTTCCATTGCGATGACAGATTCAGAGCAAACAGGAGAAAGACCATGAAAACGTATCCCTCTCAATTCAGTGGAGGCGGTCGCTCGTGCGGGTGGACCATGCTTTTTATTTTCTTTCTGGCGGGCTGCGCCACGCCGCCGACCGCGTATCGGGAACCGGCTCTGACGGATTGGGCGACACTTGAGGAGCGGGCGGCGCAAGCGCCCGCGCCGGCGCCG
>SKZA01000346.1 GCA_007127595.1 Kiritimatiellia bacterium | reverse complement strand
GTTCGACAAACACCTTGTCGCCCCGCCCCTTGACCTCCACGCGCAGCGTTTCGTCGCCGGGCCACAACTCCAGATCAAGTTCAAGATCGGTGTTTTCGTCCCCCACCCGCACGCTCACCGGTCCGACCACACGGATGTGGGGCGCGTCCTCGACCCGCACGTCGGCCTTTAACATAACGCGATCGATCCGGCGTCCGTCATCAGCGAGCACCAGATCGGCGAGGGCCAGTTCGAGATCGGCCTTGATGTCCGACGCCACGCCGGAGGCGTTGAACATGCCTGTGAGACTTCCTTCCGTCAGATTACGGAACGGGTCGGCGACCGGCTGCGCGAGCAGATCGGCCGGCCACGCATCCCACTCGGCAGAGATATCGAAATGCGGTTCCTCCGCATCGAGGTCCGTGGCGGATCCACGGACGGCGAGCTCCAGCAACGGCTTATCGCCGCGGCTCAATTTCAGGGAGCCCAGATCGAACGTCACTTGGTTTTCCCTGTAAACGAGCGACGGCGCCATGACCAGCGTCAGATCCTCCAGAACCGGTTGCCCGTCCTGTTCGAGGTAGAAGCCCTGCAGGGTAAGAGGGCGCGAAGTGTCCAGGCGAAGGTCCTCATCGGTTCCACGCACCAGCATTTCGCCGGAAAGGGATGCCAGCGCGATCCGCATATCGGGAAGGAAGGCGTTCACCAGGTCCACCGGCAAGCCGGACAGCGCAAGGCGCACGAGTGGCGCGTCGGGATCACCGAAATCAGGTTCGCCCATGGCAAGATCGAACCCAAAAGGTTGTTCCGCCCGCAAGGCGACCAATACGGTGTCCGCGGGCGCGGAGAGTTCCGCACGTAACGATTTGACTTCGATACGGGTGTCGGCGGCCGCAAGATCAAACTCCGCTTCCAGCAGGAAGGTCGGAACGCTCTCCAACTCGGGTTGAATCAAATCCAGCTGCTCGGCGCGCACCGTCGCCTGACCGCGCGCGGCGAAACGCTCAGCGGCGGGATTGAGGTCGAAGGAACCACCCGCCTGTAAGGTCGCCCAAGCGCCCTGCAGGACCGGGTCGACCATTGCACCCGCCGCGCGGGTATCCATCGCCAACGCCCAATCGCCGGCAAACGCCCGGTCCTCGTAGGCATACCACGCGTCCAAAGAAGCCAGTTCCTGCGAAGCGCCGTCCGGATCGAGTGTGACGTTCAGCGCATAGGACTCTCCGGACGCGTCATCCTTTTGCCGGAGATCAACCAACAGAGCGAGCGCGTGGCTTTCGTGACGCTCTTCCACGAGTACTTCGGCTTCGGCGTGCGCGTCAAGGCGCGCGCCCTTGATAATCCCGTCCGGCGAAAGCGAAAGCGTCAGGGTCTTCCGGATCGAAGCATGGCGAAGTGCGGCGTCTTCGGTGACATCGGCGTACTCGACATCCGCGCGGAGTTGCGGATCGGCGTCGGCTCGCAGGTTCTCACCTGCAAGCTGGAGTTTAACCTCCTGCTCGCCACCGGGCAGCAGGATAACGACGTCGGCGGAAAGAACGCCGATCGACACCGGCGGCCACTGGATGTCCTCGTGAAACAGACCGTCGAATGCGGCTAACTCCTCCCAAGGCAATTCTACGACGTCCGGATCCGGCTCCGGGACGGGCGGCGGTTCGGGGGGCGGGACGCGCGGAGGACGCGGCACTTCGGGCGGTGGTTCGACCACCGGCTCCATCCGGCTCAAATCCACACGTACGCCGGATACGGAAAGTTCGCTCATGTCCAGATGCCGACGCGTGAGCGTGCGCAACAGGGAAAAGTCGCCGCGAACCTTTTCCACCTGGACATCCATTTCTTCCTGGATGACGGCGACGCCTTCCACCATCAGGCCGGACCATCCGAGATGGACTTTCTCGATGGACACGCCCTCCGGCAGAAACCGTTTCGCCAACGAGGTCTGCGCACCCGGACTGGCGAGCAGTATGGCAACGGAACAAACGACCACGATGAGGAGGACAACGACGAGGATAAGTATAATTTTCAGCGCTTTTTTCATGCGGCATTCCGGGCAAGGGTGATTGGTTTCCTATCGGCCTGCATTCGACCCTGATCTCATCGCAGATGTTCAACAACTTTCGATGGCAATCAAGTTTATAACCACGGAAGGGAACGGTTATTGAAAATTGGTCATGTGTTATTGGCAAGAGGAAGAGAAGCGGACGGATAAAAGACTGGTAGGGGCGACGCCCTATTCCCCGTACCCTTGTGTGTGAAGCCTTGTTCCGGAGCGCGGCTGTGCCCGACGAAGGAGGACCAGCCGCAGGGATTGCGACAAAGCCCTGCGGGTGGTCCCGAAGCGGGACACACCCACGCTCCAATTTACGAGGTTTCTCATACTCGAAAAATCCGGGCGCCGGCGGGGCGCGGACTGAACCCCGAACCCTTGCACCCATCCTACCGTCCTACCGTCCAACAGTCCAACAGTCCAACCGTCCTACCGTCCGACCCTTTCTCTCTGGACACGAGCACCGCCGCCTTGCCACACTCCGCGCATGCCTGACGATTTCCTTAAAACCATCTTTCTGCCGCTGGCGCTCATGATCATCATGTTCGGCATGGGTTTGAGCCTGACCGTCGCCGATTTCAAACGCGTGGTCATGGCGCCGAAAGCAAAGCTGATCGGATTGTTCAACCAGTTGTTGCTACTCCCGATCATCGCCTTCGGGCTGGTCTTTGTGTTCCGCCTCTCCGCCGAACTGGCCGTCGGCCTCATGCTCATCGCCGCCTGTCCCGGCGGCCCGACATCGAACATGATCGCGCACCTGTCCAAAGGCGACACAGCCCTGTCCGTCACCCTCACCGCCGTCGCCAGCGTGGTCACCGTCTTCACCATCCCGCTCATCGTCGGCACTTCCATGGGCCTGTTCATGGCGGGCGGCGAAACCGCGATTCACCTGCCCTTCTGGCGCACGGTATTCCAGCTCATGCTCGTGACCATCATCCCGATTTCAATCGGTATGTTGGTACGCGTAAAGAAGCCGGCCTTTTCCACGCGCATGGGCAAACCGGTAAATGTCATTTCCATTGTCTTTCTCGCGCTCGTCATTCTTGCCGCCGTCCTGCAGGAGGAGGACCTCGCGGGCCAGTTCGCCGACGCGGGCTGGGCGGTGCTGGCATTAAACGTCGTGACCATGAGCCTCGGATTCGCCATGGCGGCAGTCTGGGGTTTACCGCTGCGACAACGCATCTCCATCTCCGTCGAGTCCGGCATCCAGAACGGGACGCTGGCCCTGGCGATCGCGCTGGGGATCCTCGGTAGCGCGCGCATCGCCGTGCCCGCCGTCGTCTACAGCCTCCTCATGTTTGTGAGCGGCACGTTTATGATCGTCCGCTACGGCCGTCGGGCTTCGGAAACGGTACTGGAATCCCCCGGAACGGTAGAATCCTGAGGCATCGGTCCGGCTGTGTCAGCGCGGAATCCGGCACGGTGATTTAACGATTCAGTTTTTGCGGATTACGACGACGTATGTGATTATGTTTTGCGTGAAATCCGAATCGTACTCAGCTTGGTATCCCTTGGTCTTCGCCTTGCTCTGGGCGCTCGATGTGTGTGCTGAAATGCCGGCCGCTTTGACGCTGGACGATTGCGTGCAATGGGCCATGAAGGAAAGTACCCCTGTCATCCATGCCCGGATCGAGCAATGGATCGCCCGAGAGCGTGTGCACGAAGTCGAGGGCGTGTTTGACACGATGCTGCGCGCACGCGGACAATACGAGGATTCCTCGCTACCAACCGGCGGAAATCCGTTTCTCGATTCGTCGCGCAGTACCGTCATCGAATCCGGGATCTCGCGTATGTTGGACAGCGGCACGATCCTCGAGGTGGGGGCGGACTTCAATCGGTTTCGCTTTCCTCCATCGGACGCGGCGTTCCCCTTCGCCGCAGATCGCCATACTTCCGTCCTCCGCGTATCCCTGACGCAACCCCTCTGGCGCAATGCATGGGGGGCTTTGAACCGGGCGCAACGCGAATCCGCCGTCGGCCGGGTCGCCGCCGCCCAATACCACTATGACGATGCCCGTCAAGCCGTAGCGGGCCTGGTACATTCCCTTTTCTGGGACGCCTTCGTTGCGGATCAGTCGCATCAAGCGAATGTCCACGCCTTGGAATGGGCGCGTCAATTACTGGACGTGAACCGCGCCCGATGGCGCGACAATTTAATGGACGAGACCGACGTGTTGGCGGCCGAGGCCGCGCTAGCCACACGCGAGGTGGAAGTCCTGGCGGGGCGCGCCGCGGTCACAGACACGCGAGAACGTATATTCGCCTTGATCGGCTTGCCGCAAGAGCAGTGGGATGAAACAATCTTACGTTTCCCTGATCCGCCGTCCGATTTTGACGCGCAGGAAACCGTCCCGAGCGAGAAGGCCTTTGACCTTGCGGTATCGACCCGACCGGATTTAAAGGCGCTGACCTCGCAAATTCGCGCAGCCGACTTCGACGAGACCGCGGCGCGGCAAGCGTCCCGCCCGGCCCTGGCCGTTGGCGCAAGTTACGGGATCGGCGATTCCGGCGAGACTTTTGGGGACGCCACGGGGATGAGCGAATCGGTTTGGTCGATCGGCCTGCAGTTCGAGATGCCGCTACAACGCAGAGCGGAGCGGAGCCGCTTAAAGCAAGCCCAATGGCGTCAGGAACTGTTGGAGCGGGAGCGCACCGAACACTTGCGCGTGATCGCTCGCGAGATACGAGAAACCACGCGCGGCGTCGCCACGGCCGCAGAGGAAGTGTCCGCCACGCGCCGCGCGCTGGCCTTGCATAAACGGAAACGCCACCTGGAGCAGGAAAAGTTGGAGCAAGGCCGTAGCGCCACGGAAACCGTCATTCGTTATCAGGAAGATGTCGAATGGGCGGAACACGCCAGCATTGCGGCATGGGCACGGTATGAGAAAGCTCAGGCCGCGCTCTTGCTGGCCCAAGGCCTTCTCGTTGCGCCGAGTGGGGAGCAGCCGTGAATATTCCTGAATTTTCCGTCCGGCATTCGATATTCGGGAACATGTTGACCCTGGTAGTCATTGTGGCCGGGATCATCATCGTTTCGGATATGCAACGGGAAGTCTTCCCCGAGATCCCGCTCGACCTTGTGACCATCACGACAGCCTACCCAAACGCATCGCCGGAAGAGGTCGAAGATCTGGTCACCGTCCAAATCGAAGACGTCCTCCGTGAAATTGATGGGCTGAACAGATACACCTCAAGCTCCATTGAAGGCGTATCGCTGGTCGTAGTGGAAATCGATCCGGAGGCCGCCGATAAGGATCGGATAATCAATGAAATACAGCGGCAAGTGGATCAGATCACGGATTTTCCAGCGGAAGCGCAGGATCCGGATATCACCATTTTGACGACGCAAGGCCCGGTCATTCGTGTCGCGGTAGCGGGGGGCGCCCCCGAACGCGAGGTGCGGGCATACGCCGAGTATTTGAAGTCCCTCTTTGAACAACACCCCGATGTCGGCAGCGTGCAGCGTTCGGGTTGGCGCGACGAGGAATTCTGGGTCGAGCCGGATCCGGCCCGCCTGGACGCGTACGAACTCTCCGTTCTCGACATCAGCCGGGCGCTGGCTTTGCGAAATATCAATCTGCCCGGCGGAAAGATTCGTTCCAATGCGCGCGACCTGGTCTTGCGGACCATCGGCCGATTCCATGATGAAGAGGAAATCGGCGCCGTGATTGTGCGGTCCGACGCCGACGGGCGGCACGTGCGCGTGCGCGACGTCGCCACCGTGCAGCGCGTTTTTGAGGAGGATACCATCTACCTGCGGGCCAATGGGAACCGCGCCGTGCTGCTGGGTATCAGGAAGAAAGATCGCGCGGACACCATTCGGGTGGCCGACGCCGTGAAAGCGATCGTGGCGGCGGAGAGCGACCGATTACCGGAAGGAATCAGTCTGGCGGTGGTGGACGATGAATCCTTTTATGTCAAACGCCGCCTGCATGTACTGAGCATGAACGGACTGCTGGGCATGGCCTTTGTTATG
>SKZA01000237.1 GCA_007127595.1 Kiritimatiellia bacterium | reverse complement strand
GAAGTCCAAATCGGCCACATGACATACTTCTTGCTGTATCGGTCACGGTGGCGGTTCTGTCCATAAAAGGGAAAGACACGAAACCGATAAATGCCTTTCCCTTTCGTATGCGAGATGATGGGCCACAGAAAACTGTGCGACGGTACTTCATTCAGTTCCGTTCGCGCATAGAGCGGGAAAAGCATGAATTCAATCTTGTCGCGGCCCAGGAATTCATGAATGCGACCGCCGATCGGAAACAAGGCGGCATACTCCTCGCCGTGCACATCGCGACCCTGAAAATAGAACGGAATAAACCAGAATCGATAACGCGATTCCGGATCGGTCGTGTCAAAGCGGGTCCAGAAGGTCAGCAGGACGCGCCCGCTATGCTCGTCTCGAAATTGCTTGGTGTAGCCGACCGGCCATAGATATTCCGAGCGGCGGCGCTCCAACTCGGGATGATCGTACCGACTGTACAGAGGCCGCACGGCGGTCAACGCCCGCCCGTCATCGGCCGTCGCCCGTTCAAAGAGCGGGCCGAGTACACGCAGTCGCATGTGCCCGTGCACATCCTGTTGTCGGCTGATAATCGGCCCGAAATCAAATGCGACGGGGTTACGCTCATCGGCACGCACGCCGCCCGCGCAGAGGGCCATCGCCAGCGCGACAAGCGTCATGCGGGTTAACCAATGCATGTGCGCACCGTATCGGCCAAACCGTTCGCCAGCCGTTCCGTCATCGCCGCATCCGCACCTTCCACCATCACGCGGCACATCGACTGCGTCCCTGAATAGCGAATCAATACGCGCCCCGCCCCGGCCAACTCTTTTTCCGCCTTGTCTATAGCCGCGACCAACTCGGGGATATCCTCAATCGGGGGCTTGCTCTTTACCTCAAGATTGATGAGCTTCTGCGGAAACATGCGCATGATCCCCGCGAGCTCCGACAAGGAACTGTCGCTGGACCGCATGACCGCGAGCAATTGCAGCGCGGCGATAATGCCGTCGCCTGTTGTATGGTGGTTCGCAAAGATCAGGTGCCCGGAGGCTTCACCGCCGATGACGGCGCCCTGTTCCTTCATCATCTCCAGTACATACCGGTCGCCAACCGACGCAACGCCCACCTCAATGTCGTGGTGCTTCATGGCTTCATGAAAGCCAAAGTTGCTCATCACCGTTGCGATCACACGGTTATTCTGCAGCATGCCCATGTCTTTATACCATTTTGCGCAAATGGCCATGATATGGTCGCCGGTCAATTCCTCGCCCCGTTCATCCACGGCGATCAACCGATCACCGTCGCCGTCGAACGCCAGCCCGATGTCCGCCCCGGTTTCTTTCACCTTCCGGCGTAAATCCGCCGTATGCTGCGATCCGCAGTCGTCATTGATATTCACGCCGTCCGGCTTGTTGTGGATGGCGGTGACCTCCGCGCCCAGTTCCGTGAAGATGATGGGGGCCACCTTGTAGGTGGCGCCGTTCGCGCAATCGAGCACGATCTTCAACCCTTCCAAGGTCACCTGATCCGGAAAAGTGTTTTTACAGAAAACGATGTACCGCCCGATGGCGTCATCAATCCGCTGCGCCTTGCCGATTTCCTTGGCCGTCGGGCGTACGTCCTTGATGGCGCCCGAGGTGATCAACTGCTCGATTTCGTCTTCCTCGTTGTCGGGCAATTTATAGCCGGTGCGCGAAAAGATCTTGATCCCGTTGTCCTGATACGGATTGTGCGAGGCCGACAAGACGAGGCCCGCATCGGCCCGCATGCTTTGCGTGATGAACGCAATCCCCGGCGTCGGCAACGGACCGAGCAGATACACGTCCACGCCCATGGAACATATGCCGGCGGTCAACGCACTTTCCAGCATGTAGCCGCTGACCCGTGTGTCCTTGCCGATCACAATCCGATGACGCTGGGTCTTCTGATGCTCCTTGCACACATACGCGGTGGCGCGCCCGATTTCCAAGACCATCTCGGCCGTCATCGGCGCGACATTGGCGATCCCCCGCACCCCGTCCGTACCAAACATTCTAGCCATGATCATTTACTCCAGCTACACGATCCACAATCGCCTGCAACCATTCGGTAGCCGCTTGTCGGGCGTCCGATCCCAACGCGCGTACCGCTTCCACGTGAGATTCGGCCTGCACGTTTTGCCATTCCGCCAGGAATCGCTTACAGGCGTCCGCCCCGATGCCTTCCGGTACCGGCCTTTTCAATTCTTCACGGATGGCGGGCCACCGAGCCGCAAACCGTTCCTGCTGCGCGATGAGGGCATCCGATCCCGTTCCACCCGCACCGCGTTTTAACTGTTCGATGGAAGCGGGCATCTTCTCCGCGAGGTCCTGTAATCGCTTCAGGCGCTCCTTGAGCACGCTGTCCAGTTGTTGAAGCGCCCCCATTCGACAGGCCTCGCGAAACGGGTCCGGACGCATCATCCGCATACGGACGTGACGGTACCACACCTGCAAGGCCTGTATGTTACCGTAATAAATGAGATTGTTGCGGACCAGGCGATCCACGGCGCCGTATCGGCCCAAGGGATACGGTATCGGCGCGCGCGACGGCGCCGCGCCGCCCCCGCCGTATAAGCACCCCGCTTCAAGCGCGTCTTTGCGTTGAATCACACCCGCGGCGATCACGACACCAAACGCAATACGGGTCGGGCCGACCAGACCGCCCTGCCCGCCAAGAAAGATTGGCGGCTGATCCAGCAACACGCCGCGCGGCACATCGCCGATGAGCGACGGGGTGGCCTTGTCGCCATGCGGCGTGAAATTGAAGTGAATATACGAGGAGCCCACCTCGCTGTGATTCTTACGGCTCGTACCGCCCGCCATCAGGCAATCGCAGAAATTGATCAGGCTCCCGGCCGTCACATAGGAAAGCAGAATCGTTTGCTTAAATCCGACGGTATGCGCGCCGCCCGCCTGTTCCTCGATGATGGTGCCGGGCCGAATATGCGCCCCGCTCCCCACTTCCGCGCCGTCCAGCATGACGCAACCTCGCGCATACCCGCCCTTCAACGCCACGCCGTGCCCTAATTGACAGGAATCCAATGTGACAGGCCCCTCCTTCCCAATCACCGACTTCGGGCCGATGGAAGTCTTGTCACCCGTCAAGCGGACACCCGGATAAAGGACCACGCCCGGTGCGATGCGTTCGGGAATAATGGAATCGTCCACATACACCGTTTCCGGCGCATGCATGACGACGCCTCGCTCCAAGAGGGTTCGTACGGCGGAGGATATGATGGGCGCGGACATAAACCTTAACGCAACATGAGACCGATAATGACGCCAACCGCCGTAAATCCGAGGAAGACCAGGGCGGACGTGGCGCGGACGGACGTGACCAGCAAGTTCACCGACACGTTCCCCGTATTATTGAACAGCAGCACGAGCACGGTGAGCGCAATCAGAATAAGCGCGATCAATAGATTTCTACTCATCAGTTCCCTCTCTTGGCTTACACCACTTCCTGGATATACTTCTCTTTCAGCAGTCTCCAGCATACCACAAGGAACGCCGTCAATGGAATGGCCAGAATCATGCCCCAGATTCCCCCAAACGCCGTGCCCCAGAAAAATATCGCTATGATGATTACCAACGGGTGCAGGCCCGTCCGGCTGCCCATGATCCGCGGTGTCAACAGGTAGCTTTCGATCAACTGCACCACGGTAAAGGCAATCACCACAGCGAGGGCCAGTGTCCAGCCTCCGTCCGGCTGCAGAAAACCGAGCGGGATCGTAATGGCCAACCCGACAATGCTCCCCAGATACGGCACAATATTCAATAACCCGAGCAGCAGGCCCAGCACAAATCCATATTGAAGTCCGATGATGCTGAATCCAATCGCATAGAGCAAGCCTTGCAAGAGCGCGATGATTAATTGACCCCGGAAAAAGGAAACGATCATGTTGACGAATTCCGTCCCGAGATAGATGACGTCGGCGCGTGTCTCCTCCTTCAGGAACGGGAGCATGCCCTCCACCTGCGCCTGCCGCAGTTGGGGCGTCGCCAGAAAGAATCCGAGATAGATTGGGAAAATCACCCAACTGAACAGGCCTGCAATGGTTCGGAAAAGGTCCGCACCCGCTTCGTACAGGTAGCGCATTGCCGCGAGGATCCCGCCTGAAATCAGGTCCATCCGTTCTTCGAGGAGTTCCCGGATTTCCGTCTCCACGCCGTAAAGTCGCGCCTGCTCGACGATATCCGGCCAATGCCCCTTCAATAGCGCCCACCCCTCACGCACCAAAGCGGTTGCATTCGTCGATAGGCCCGTCACCTGTTCGACGATCAATGCGCCGAAGAACCATGAAAACCCCAGCATGGGGATGATCAACGACAAATACACCAGAGCCACGGCAATGATCGCGTTGCGGCCCGTATGTGCGTGGACCCAGTCGTAGTAGGGTTTCATGACCAACGCCACGATCCCGGCGACGGCGAGCGGCATGAAGACGTTGGAAAAGTAGACCAGGAAGCGGCCGATCCACCACGCGAGAAATCCGAAGACGGCGACAATGAACCCGACCGCCAACAACGTCAGGGCTGTGCCTATCGCGCGCTGCTGCGCCTCCGACAATTTCAAATCCATCATGATCGCGGAAGCCTAGCAAAATGGATCGGCGCCGTCATATGGAAAGTTGTCCCCTCCACGCCTGCGACATGGATTTGTCACACGTGTGACATTTTTATGTCGCACGCGGGAATGCGGAGCGAAAGGAATCCAGAAGTCTAAACCTATCCCATAACTCGGCTCGGCGGGCATGCCGCGCCGAAGCGTCGCGAAGGCGAGAGCCTCGCCCTCCACCTGCCCCTCCATTCCTTTGAAATTCTTCTGGGCGACGCTCCGCGGAGCCGTCTTCAGGTCTAGGGATAGGTTCTAGAACCGATCTTTGCGTTTGCGCAGATCGGCAAATTCGACAAGTGATTCGCATCGCAGAAACGGATTCGCCTTCTTTTCCAAGCCGATATTCGAGGGAACAGATGGCAGCCCTTCACGCAGGCGTTCACGCACGGCGATCAAGCGTTTCTGGTACACGGGGTCGTCGGGACATTCCGAAACGGCAAACTCCAGATTCTCTTCCGTGTATTCATGACCGCAGTACAGCTCCGTATCATCAGGCAACGCAGCCAGTTTCTTCAGCGAAGCCCACATTGTTTCCGCGTCGCTCTCCAACAACCGGCCGCAGCCCGACACGAAAAGCGTGTCGCCGCAAAACAGCGCGTCCTGCCGGTCCGGCGTCTGCAACAGATACGAAACGTCGTGCGCCCCATGGCCGGGCGTCATCAAAGCGGTGAAAGAGGCGCCACCGAATGCGAGCACGCTCCCTTCCCGCACGGGATGATCCAAGCCGGGAATCCGGTCGTCCGGCGCGCCGACAACCGCTGCGGCGGTATGCCGCTTCAGAGACGGCACACCGCCAACATGATCGTGATGGGCATGCGTAATTAGCATATGGGTCAGCGTCAGACTGCGCCTTTCCAGTTCGCGCTGAACCACATCCGCATCGGCGGGGTCGACCACCGCCGCTTCGGTTTCCGTATGCAGCAGATAGGTATAGTTATCGGCTAGTAGGGGTAATACGACGATTTTCATAACTCATTGCTACATTTACTTCTGAAGCGTGCGCGCCACGTCCGTGGCGAAATACGTCAGAATCATGTCCGCTCCCGCTCGCTTGATCGCGAGCAGCGCTTCGTCGCGCGTCTTTTCCATGTCCAACCAGCCCAACCGCGCCGCCGCATGAATCTGGGCGTATTCGCCGGAGACCTGATACGCCGCCACGGGCAACAACGTCTGTTCCCGCAGATCGCGGATGACGTCCAGATACGGACCCGCCGGCTTGACCATCAACACGTCCGCCCCTTCCTCCTCATCGAGCAAGGCGTCCAGAATCGCCTCCCGGCCGTTGGCGGGATTAAGCTGATACGTGCGCTTATCCAGATGCGCCGTGCCCGCCGCCTGCAGACTACCGACCGCTTCGCGAAACGGGCCATAATACGCGGAAGCGAATTTCGCCGAGTAGGCCAGGATCCCTGTGTCCTCAAAACCCGCCTCGTCCAGCGCCGACCGGATCGCTGCAACGCGCCCG
>SKZA01000250.1 GCA_007127595.1 Kiritimatiellia bacterium | reverse complement strand
CATCTCGTGTGAGTGTGAAGTCCGCGGGCGTTTCGTCCGCATGCACGGACAGCCCCCACACCAGCGAACAAACCAACAGTACACGACACAGCATATTCATTGCGTCCTCCCTGCCCGAAGTTAATGATCTGAAGAAAGGATACGCCGCTCGGAGGGGACGACAAGCGGGAAGTCACCGCACGATGGGAAACGACAGGTACATCGTGACCCCCCTGCGGTGAGGATTGGGGTAGTGAGTGAGAAGCGTTGGAAAGAGATCAGGGACCACCTTCGAAGGTGGTCCCTGATCGGCGGCGCCGATACAGTCGGCGCACTATGCTTAAGTACTGGGAAATATACCAAATGAAGGGCGAACGTCACGTCTTAAGGCAGCGCGTGGTTGCACATGCCCGAGCGCATGGGATCAAGGATACGGTTCGGGCGTTCGGCTGTAGCCGCAATACTGTGCGTAAGTGGCTTCGCCGTTACAAACCGAGGAAGCCTTCGACCTTGAAGGAGAAGTCGCGACGGCCTCATCGCTGCCCTCACCAGACGCCCAAACGCGTGGAGAATCAGGTGGTGCAACTGCGCGAGTCCAGCGGATTTGGTGCTGAACGTCTTAAAATGGAGTTTGATCTGCCCTGTTCGGCAGGAGCCATCGGGCGCATCCTACGCCAGAAGCGCCTGACCAAGGCCCGCAAGAAGAAGCATAAGACCAAGAAGGATCTCCGGGAGGTAAAGAAACAATGGGAACTATTCGGCCAGCTCAGCGCAGACACCAAGCACTTGCAGGATATCCCCCATTATTGGCCCCAAATGATGCGATTGCGGCTGCCTCGGTATCAGTACACCGTACGCGAAGTCGTCAGTGGCATTACTCTTTGCGGATACGCGGATGATCTGAGCAAAACGTACATGGTGCTTCTCGCCGAGCGAATCAGTGCGCATCTGGCATGGCATGGAGTTGATCTGTCCGGGGTAGAGTGGCAAACAGATAATGGCTGTGAGTTCCAGGAAAACAAGCACGAGCGAGGTCTACCGGCAACCGTGAAGGCGCTGGGAAGCAACCACCATTATATCCCCGTTAAAGCCCACACCTGGCAGAGCGATGTGGAAACCATTCATCGCCTCGTCGAAGATGAGTTCTTTGATCGAGAAACCTTCCGCTCCCAAGACGAGTTCTGGCAGAAAATCACGCTCTATTGGCATTGGTTCAATATCGCCAGAAGAAATCGCCATAAAGGCTGGAAAACACCTCTCCAAATCATCGCTCAAAAAAATCTCGGTATCCAGCACGCGATCGCATCATGGCAGCCCCTTGATCTAGGAGCTACCCTGCGGCAATATGCCCCCCAGTATCGCGCTAAAAGGGGTCACGATGTACCTGTCTATCCCTAAAATGGCTGGATAAATGTTCTGGAAAACGCTATCCATAGAATAACCATTCGAGGCAAATGCCTTCGGAACCAGATGAAAATGACATTCAAGATCCTAACGCGTATCACCGCCATCGCCGCCGTCGCAGGGATATTTGCCACGACCGCGTGCGAGCCGCTTTCGGAGTCCGAGCAGCGCTACTTCGAAGCACGCGAATTCGACGCCGATCAGCAACGGGAGCTGATGCAAACCGTCGCCGAGTGGAACAGCGTGGACGGCGCCGTCGAACTGGTCAAGGCCACGGATGCGCCGGACGACGAAGAGGGCAGCACGGAGGACTGGATCGAGCGCAAACGTGCGGAGATACGCGGGGATGTCATGTTCCCCCGCTGGGAAGGGCGGCGCCTCGGCTCGCACAATTTCGAGGTGCGCTATACGCACACCGTCATTGACTACGACTACAACATCGAAAAATCGGGGTTCACATGGGAAGTCGATACCATGCTGAAGATGGTCAATGGCCCGACCCCGATTGACCCCGCCGAACTCGAGCCGCGCCCGCGCCGCGAGCCGCCCCGCCTCGAACTCGAATGAGCTCGGCGGATACGCCCACGGACCCGCGGACGGTCGGCCGCCTGCAACGCGCGATCCGCTCACAGTTATTGCCGTGGTTTGACGCGCATCAACGCACGCTCCCGTGGCGCTCGAATCGTACCGCATACCGGGTATGGATATCCGAACTCATGCTGCAACAGACCCGCGTGGATCAGGTCGCGCCCTATTTCCGACGCTTCATCCGACGCTTTCCTTCCGTACGGCAATTGGCCGCGGCGCCGCGCCAGGATGTGCTGAAACAATGGGAAGGTCTCGGCTACTACGCGCGCGCCCGCAATCTGCACGATACGGCGCGCATCATCGTTCACGAACGCGGCGGTCGCTTTCCCCGCGATTACGATGCGCTGCAAGCCTTGCCGGGCATTGGTCCGTACACCGCCGCGGCCATTGCCAGCCTGGCCTTTAACAAGAATCACGCCGTCCTCGACGGCAACGTCATTCGCGTGCTGGCCCGCCTGATGGCGTACGAGGGCGATACGCGTCGCGGCGCTTCGCGGCGCGAATTGCAACAGTGGGCCGACGCGTTGCTCGTGCGCGGCGATGCCGCGCGATACAACGAGGCCATGATGGAACTCGGCGCCACGGTATGTTTGCCGCGTCGCCCGCGTTGCGCTGAATGTCCGTTGCGCCGGATATGCGCCGCCCGCCGTTCGCCGGACGGGCCGGACGCGTATCCCCGCGCGACGCCGCGCGGCCGTGTTCCGCACAAGGAAGTCGGAGCCGCCGTTGTGGTGAACCGGAAAGGGGAGGTACTCGTCGCGCAACGCCGCGAGAAGTCCATGCTCGGCGGCCTATGGGAATTTCCCGGCGGCGGCAAGGAACCCGGGGAAACGATGGAACAATGCGTCGCCCGCGAATTGCTCGAGGAGTTGGGGATTCAGGTGGACGTCGGCTCGCGGCTCATGATCGTGCGGCACGCGTACAGTCATTTCACCATCGCCCTTCACGTGTATATGGCGCGTATCCGCAAGGGACGTCCGCGCGCCCTGCATTGCGCCGATTGGCGGTGGCTGCCCGTGGACCGATTACGCGAGGTTCCGTATTCCCGCGCAGATCTGCACGTCGTGGAACGACTACAAAGAAATGATTGGAAGATAGATCAATAGGTTTTCCCCGCCTGCCGCTAGCAGCCCGCATTTCACACCAGCTATAGGTGCCTTCTTTCATATTCTGCGCGCCCCCACGACCTTGCGTCGTGGCTACGCGAGCTTCTGCCTATACAGACTGTACGAGACGCGGGGCGTGAGCCCGTGTAGAGCAAGATAAGGACCGTAGTCTACGCTTGCTCTGATCGGGCTCCCCTTGCTACTCCAACGGGGCGACAACTCAACGTTCGACTCCCACGACCCCGCGCCGACGCGGGGCAAGCGCAAGGTTTACCCCGCTCCGAGCGGGGTCGTGGGGCGTCTTGGTGATATATGCGGGCTGGCGCGAGCGTACCTGTTGAGCAATCAAGTGCCCGTTGGTGCGGCCGACGTTGCATGGCGGGCAGGCAACGATTGGAAAATGGGCGAATAATTTTCCAATGATTGGAAAAAATCGGCCCAAGAGTTCCAACGATTGGAAAAACCCGCAAAAATTCTTCCAACGATTGGAAAACCCCCATCTTTTCGCTTCCAACGATTGGAAAAATGCGTGCGCGTCCCTTATCGTTATAATGAGGTGATAGACGTGCAACAATTAGGGTTCATTGTCGCGCTGGTGTGCATAATCACCCTGTTCGCGGAAGCGAGTGAGGGGTCCGCGCGGGAACGTGTGCGCGAAACGACCATTCCAACCGTGCAATATCGTGATCTGGGTGTGGATTCCGCGTTCGAGCAGTTGAGCGAAGCGTCGCGGACAGCCGACCCGGAAGGGCACGGGGTCAATATCGTGTATAGCGGACCGGAGGGCGATGCGGCCCCGCGCATTACGATGTCGCTGCGACGGGTCACCTTGTACGACGCCATTCGGTATATCACGCAGGTCGCCGGATTATATTATCGGATTGATGATAATGCGGTGATCATTTCCGATGAACCGTTCCGGGCCGATCGCATCACTACACGTATCTATCCCGTGCAGCCCACGTTTATGGACGTTATCCGCGGCGGGAAGGAAAAGGAAGAACCGCCACCTCGCCGAGATCCCTTCTTCTGGTGATGCCATACGATTCAAGTCTCGCCCAGTCTGGCGTTGACAAGTGGGGCGTGTTCCTGAATCCTTTCCCGTCGTTCAAGACACAATCCAAAGCGGAAGAACCCAGTCAGAGAAAGAGGAGTTGCAATGAGTTACGACAAGATTCAGGTGCCGTCTAAGGGCGAGAAGATCAGCATGGGCAAAGACGGGAACCTGCAGGTGCCCGATAATCCGATTTTGCCGTTTATCGAAGGCGATGGGACGGGTGAGGACCTGACCCGGGCGGCCATGATTGTCTGGGACGCCGCCGTCGAGAAGGCGTATGGGGGCAAGCGCAAGGTGTCCTGGATGGAGATTTATGCGGGCGAAAAGGCCAATAAGGTGTACGGGGAGCAGATCTGGCTGCCCGAAGAGACGTTGACGGCGGTCAAAGAGTTTCTCGTTGCGATTAAGGGCCCATTGACCACGCCGGTTGGCGGCGGTATCCGTAGCCTGAACGTGGCCCTGCGCCAAATGCTCGACCTTTACGTGTGTCTGCGCCCCGTTCGTTGGTACAAGGGGGTGCCGTCTCCGGTCAAGAAGCCGGAGCTGACGGATATGGTGATCTTTCGTGAGAATTCCGAAGACATCTATGCCGGCGTGGAATGGCAGGCCGGCACACCGGAAGTGAAGAAGGTCATCGACTTCCTGCAAAAGGAAATGGGTGTGAAGAAGATTCGCTTCCCGGAGACTTCCGGCATCGGGATCAAGCCCATCTCCGAGGAAGGCACCACGCGCCTCGTGCGCGACGCCATTCAGTATGCCATCGACAATAACCGCAAGTCGGTGACGCTGGTGCACAAGGGCAACATCATGAAGTTCACCGAAGGCGCCTTCTGCGATTGGGGCTATCAGACCGCCAAGAAACTGTTCAAGGCCACCGATCTCGACGGCGGCCCGTGGCAGGTGGTCAAGAATCCCAACAACGGGGAAGAGATCGTTATCAAAGACGTCATCGCCGACGCCTTTCTCCAGCAGATTCTCACGCGCCCGAACGAGTACGACGTGATCGCGACGATGAATCTCAATGGTGACTACATTTCCGACGCGCTTGCGGCGTGTGTCGGCGGTATCGGGATTGCGCCCGGCGCCAACATCAACTACGAGACGGGCGCTTCGATCTTCGAAGCCACGCACGGGACCGCCCCGAAATATGCGGGTCAGGACAAGGTGAACCCCGGTTCGCTCGTCCTGTCCGGCGAGATGATGTTCCGGTACATGGGCTGGACCGAAGCCGCGGACCTGATCGTGCAGGGGATGGAAACGACGATTGGCGCAAAACAGGTTACCTACGACTTCGAACGGCTGATGGACGGCGCGACGCTGCTGAAATGCAGTGAGTTCGGCCAGGCCGTTGCGGACAACATGAAGGTGTGAGAAGAGCTGAATCCAAGATCGTTGCGCGCGAAGCCATTCGCGCGGAACGCGACCGCCTGAAAGACCAGGGCAAGACCGTGGTCTTTACCAACGGCTGCTTTGATATCCTGCATACCGGGCATGTATCCTATCTGACCTTCGCCCGCGAACAGGGCGACGCCCTGTTCGTCGGCTTGAATTCCGATCGCTCGGTCAAGAAGGGGAAGGGGGACAAGCGTCCGGTCAATAGCCAGGTGGAGCGTGCCCTGGTCCTGGCGGCGCTGGAATGCGTGGATGCCGTGATCATCTTTGACGAAGACGAGCCCGCCGCCCTCATTGAGGAGATCCTTCCGGATGTGCTGGTCAAGGGCGAGGACTGGGCGCATTATGTCAGCGGACGGGAGATAGTGGAGCAACACGGCGGGAAGGTGGTGCTCGCGCCGTTGGTCAAGGGGAAGTCGACCACGGACACGATCGAGAAGATTCGACAGGCGTATGGCTGACACGCAATGGCATGAATGTCTTCTTTGAGTTCTATAAGATTGTTCAACATCTCTGTTATGAATGAAGCGGATCGATAAAACATTGAAGAAGCTCGGGCACCTCTATGAGTTATCCCGAACGCTGAAGCAGTTTCGGAT
>SKZA01000060.1 GCA_007127595.1 Kiritimatiellia bacterium | reverse complement strand
CGCCGTTATGGAGGAACTCGACCGTGCCTCGTGACCTACGCATGGGTCTCATCCTCCTTGTCGGCTTCCTTGTCTTTCATTTCCTGCCGGTTGAGTCCCCGCGATTTCAAGGAGCGGTCATCGAGGGCCTTGTCCTCATCAGATGGTATGCGAGAGAACACGTACTCTTATGCCTGATCCCGGCCTTCTTCATTGCGGGTGCGATCGGTGTGTTTGTGCGTCAATCGTCCGTTATGAAATATTTCGGAGCGAAGGCGAACAAGCTGCTTTCCTACAGCGTGGCCTCCGTATCGGGGACCGTCCTCGCCGTCTGTTCCTGCACCGTCCTCCCTCTTTTCGGCGGCATCTATATGCGCGGTGCTGGGATCGGTCCGGCCACGGCCTTTCTTTACTCCGGCCCGGCAATCAATGTGCTCGCCATCGTCCTTACCGCCCGCGTACTCGGCGCGCCGCTCGGCATCGCGCGCGCCGTCGGCGCGGTCGTCTTTGCCGTCGTCATCGGAGGACTGATGCATCTGATCTTCCTGAAAAGCGAGCGCGATAAAACCGCTCACACGCAAGACGTGTACATCGAAGAGGACGACCGCCCGCCCCGCCCCCTGTGGCAAACTTCCCTGTATTTCTTCAGTATGGTCGCGGTGCTGGTGTTCGCCAATTGGTCCGCGCCCGCCGATCCCGTCGGGCTATGGCACGGGATCTATAGCGCCAAATGGTGGTTGGTGACCGCATTTGCCTTGCTGCTATGCTTCACGCTATGGCGCTTTCTCGGGGTCAAGCCGGCGCACTTGATCGCAGCGATCATCGCGACAGGCGCGATGGCGCTACTGTTCCCAACTCAACCGGTTATCGCCTTTACCACCGGGGTGGCGGCCTTGATCCTTCTCACGTTCTTTAACACACCAGAGCTTAACGAGTGGCGCGATCAAACATGGGGGTTCGCCAAACTCATCATGCCGCTCCTCTTCGTGGGGGTGCTCGCCGCCGGCTTCTTCCTCGGCAGCCCCGGTTCTGACGACGCCGGCATCATCCCAAACCGCTGGATACAGGCGCTCGTCGGCGACGATCCCGCCGTATTCTGGGGCATCGTCGGCGGAAAAGCCGTCATGCCCGCCTGGCTTACCGCCGTCTGGCCGGTCTGGACCAGTTTCTTCGCCTCGATCACCGGCGCGTTGATGTATTTTGCAACGCTGACCGAAGTCCCCATCCTGCGCGGCCTGATGGACAGCGGCATGGGTCAAGGCCCCGCCCTCGCCCTCCTCCTTGCGGGCCCGGCACTATCCCTGCCGAACATGCTGGTCATTCACTCGATACTCGGCCCGAGGAAAACGCTCACGTTCATCGCGTTGGTCGTCGTCATGTCCACGATCTCCGGACTGATCTTCGGAAGCATCATGAACTAGAGAGCGGGAGAACATCGTGGCCCCGGAAACGAACGAACTCGTCGCCGAGGCCACCCCACTCGCCAAGGACATCCGCGCCTCGGGCGTCAAAGACATGGACGGATTTGCAATAAGGAGAATGCAATGAAACAGATCAAGATCCTGGGCACCGGCTGCCCGAAATGCCAAACCCTCTACGAAAACGCACACGCGGCGGCCGCCACGGCGGGCGTGGAGGCGAACATCGAAAAGGTGGAGAAGATCACCGACATCATCGCGTACGGCGTGATGACCACGCCGGCGCTGGTCATTGACGGGAAAGTCAAGAGCGCGGGGAAGACGCTGTCACCGGAACAGGTTTCCGCGTTCATCACGGATGACGCATAGCCCCGGGCGATCGTCTTCACGAGGAACCTCCGAACCCAGCTTGACACCGGCGCCTATTGCATCTATATTTCGCCATATAACGAAATGACAGAAACAAGCCCATTACTGAAACCGGTCATGCGGGTGACCAAGGCGCTGGCGGATAGTCAGCGTGTCCGCATCTTGTTGCTCTTGGAGGGCGGCGAGCTGTGTGTGTGCCAGATCGTCGCGGTGCTGAGCCTCGCGCCCTCCACCATTTCCAAGCATCTATCGATTTTGGAAGATGCGGACCTGATCGTCGGCCGCAAGGAAGGGCGCTGGGCCTACTTTCGTCTGGCCAGCGGGCGGCCGGGGGCCTTTACGATGCCGATACGCAAATGGATCAGCCAGGCACTTGATACCGATCCGGTGATTCTGCAGGACCGGAAGAAGTTGAAGCGCGTAACGTCCTGTGCGCCGGCCGTATTGCGTCAACGACAAAGGAAGGCATCATGAAGAAGGAGCGTATCGTATTCCTCTGCACCGGCAATTCGTGCCGCAGCCAGATGGCGGAAGGCTGGGCGCGTTATCTACGCGGCCATGAAGTCGACGCGTATTCCGCCGGTACCGATCCACACGGCCTGAATCCGCTGGCGGTCAAAGCGATGGCGGAGGCGGGCGTGGACATTTCCACGCAGACATCCAAACACATGGACGACCTTAAGAACATCTCGTTTGATCTGGCCGTTACGGTCTGTGACCGGGCCAACGAAACATGCCCCATTTTCCCCGGGGCCGACCGTACGATACATCACAGTTTTGACGACCCTCCCCGTCTGGCGGAAAGCGCCCATACAGAGGAGGAAGCGTTGATGCACTATCGCCGCGTGCGCGACGAGATAAGAGATTTTGTAGAGAAAATGGAAATACGCCGGAAGGAGACGGGGACATAGACGAAAATCCGCGCCCCCCGTTGTCGTGATCTTCGTCGCGCGCTTCTTCGACAATGTTAACGACAAGGCCAGCGGCAAAGATCAGGAGACAAGAATGGAATCCAACGACCGGAAGATGACCAGCGTGTTTGAGCGCTATCTGACCGTGTGGGTCGGGTTTTGTATTGTGGGCGGCATTATCCTCGGGAGGGTGGCGCCGGGATTTGCGCGGACCCTGGATGGGTGGGCGATTGTCATTAATGACGCGCCCGTGGTGTCCATCCCCATCGCGATCTGCCTGTTCTTCATGATGTACCCCATCATGGTGAAGATCGATTTTGCGTCCGTCATCAAGGCGGGTAAGAGCGGCAAGCCGGTCTTTCTGACCTTGTTCGTGAATTGGGCGATCAAACCCTTTACGATGTACGCCATTTCCGTGTTCTTTCTCGGGTTCGTGCTGAAGAGCCTGATCGGCGCAGAGGCAACCGACCTGGTCAAGATGCCTTTCGGCCTCGACTTGCCGGTTGGCTCGGTGCACGGAGCCGGCGTGGTCGTTTTGCACGAAGGCGTGAAGATGCTGGAAATCCCGCTATGGCGCAGCTATCTCGCCGGCTGTATCCTGCTCGGTATCGCGCCCTGCACCGCAATGGTGCTTGTCTGGGGCTACCTCTCGCGCGGCAACGCCGGCCTGACGCTGGTGATGGTGGCCATCAATTCACTGACCATGCTCCTGCTCTACGGGGTACTCGGCGGATTCCTGCTGGGCGTGGGACAGTTGCCGGTCCCGTGGGAGGCTTTGCTCCTCTCCATCGGCATCTACGTAGCCCTGCCGCTGGTAGCCGGGTATTTCTCACGCATCTGGATCATCCGCACCAAGGGCCTCGAATGGTTTACCGAAAGGTTTCTGCATGTGTTGACGCCCATCACCATTATCGCCCTGCTGACCACGCTAGTCCTGTTGTTCAGCTTCAAGGGCGACGTAATTGTGGAAAACCCGCTGACGATTCTCTGGATCGCCATTCCCCTTTTCATTCAAACCCTTTTCGTGTTCTGGCTCGCCTACGGAGCGGCGCGCGCGTTGAAATTGCGCTATGAAGATGCGGCGCCCGCCGCAATGATCGGCGCGTCCAATCATTTTGAGGTGGCCATCGCCACGGCCGTCATGCTGTTCGGCCTTGGGTCCGGCGCGGCGCTGGCCACGGTGGTGGGCGTATTGATCGAGGTTCCGCTGATGCTGTGGTTGGTGAAGATCTGTCTACGAACAAAGCACTGGTTTCCGGCAAAGGGTTGAGGGGGGCGCTAAGCAAAAACGCCCCAGCGCAGGAGGACCTGCGAGGGGCATTTTGCATTCTAGATGAAAGACCGATCAGCGACTCGGACGGTCTTCGCGGGGACGGGCTTCATTGACCCGTACTGGTCGACCGGCGATTTCCTGATTGTTGATCGATTCGATCGCCTTTTGACCTTCGTCATTGCTCGGCATTTCGACGAAGCCGAAGCCACGCGATCTGCCGGTGAATTTGTCCTTGATGACCTGAGCGGACGAGACCTGCCCGAACTGCTCAAAAGCTTCACGCAGATCGTCATCGGTTGCCTGGTAGGCCAGGTTACCCACATATATGTTCACGAACGTACTCCTTACTTCAGCCGCACTCACACCGCGAATCCTGACCCTGCAGCTCATAGGCCTGACTGGACTCGACTAACTATCGCGGAGAGTAGGGCGTCGCCGTCGCCGTGGCAAGCAGATTGTGGGACGATTTTTGAGGGCAGGGTCCGGGGTTCAGGGATCAGGAAGGAGAAAACACCCGACACGCGACACGCGACACCAAAACGTCTATCATCGAACATTGAAGTTCGACGCTGGACGTTGGATGTTCACACATTAGATATGTAACGACCGTTTATGAACCCCCAGCGCCGCCTCGTGTACGGCCTCGGACATGGTGGGGTGCGCATGCACGATACAGGCCAGGTCCTCGGCGCTGGCATTGTATTCCATTGCCACGACCGCCTCCGCAATCAGCTCCGACGCCGCCGCACCGAAAATATGCACCCCAAGGATTTCATCGGTCTTGGCGTCTGCAATCACTTTGACCAGACCGACCGTCTCCTCCATCGCCAACGCCCGCCCGCTTGCGCGCATGGGGAACGTGCCCGACTGGAATTCGCGCGCCTCTTTCTTGAGCGCTTTCTCGGTTTTGCCAACCCACGCAATCTCGGGCCACGTATAAATCACCCAGGGAATCGTATCGTGGTTCACCCGCGTCTTCTTCCCGGCGATGCGTTCGGCCACCATGACGCCTTCTTCCGACCCCTTATGTGCAAGCATTGGGCCTTGGACCACATCCCCGATCGCATAGATATCCGGGATGTTCGTGCAACAGTACTCGTCCACATGGATATAGCCGCTTTCATCGATGTACAAATCGACTTCCGTGGAGTTCAATCCTTCCGTATGCGGTTTGCGCCCAACGGCCACCACGAGCTTGTCAACCGTGAACTGGTGCGCCCCATCGGCATCCTCGTAATCAACCGTGACGCCCTCCCCCGTCACGTCGGCGTTCTTCACCCGCGCGCCGAGATGAATATCCAGTCCCTGCCGCTTGAACTCCTTCAACGCCTCCTTCGCAATCGCTTCGTCCGTCATCGCCAGAAACTCGTCCATCGCCTCCAGCACGACCACTTCGGCGCCCAAACGCGACCACACGGAGCCCAACTCCAAACCGATCACGCCCGCGCCGATCACGCCCAAGCGCTTCGGCACCTCTGTAAACTCGAGCGCACCCGTGGAATCCACGATCTTCTCCTGATCGATGCTCAGATTCGGAAGCGTGCGAGGAACGGATCCCGTGGCAATGATGATGTGTTTTGCCTGCACAACCTCCGCTTCGCCCCCGTTTGTCGGCGCCACGCTCACCTTCATGCCCAATTGCAGGCTCCCGTGCCCCTGCAACCACGTGATGTTGTTCTTCTTAAAGAGCCCCGCCACACCTTTTGTTAATGTGGCGACGATCTTGTCTTTGCGCTTGATCATCGTGGGCACGTCCAACTCAACGCCCTGGGCCTTGATCCCGTGCGACGCAAACTTATTCCGCACCCGATGATAGTGCTCGGAGGAGTCCAGCAACGCTTTGGACGGGATGCATCCGGCGTTCAGACACGTACCGCCAAGCGCGGGCTTGCCATCCTTGCCGATATACTCGTCCACCAAGGCGGTGGACATGCCTAACTGCGCGCTACGGATCGCCGCCACGTAGCCCGCCGGGCCTCCTCCAATGACAACTACATCAAATTCTCTCATGACTGAATTCCTCCCTTCGCTCCCCCTCACAGGTCCAGCAGCATGCGCGCCGGATCCTCAAGATTCTCCTTGATCGCAACGAGAAACTGTACGGCCTCGCGCCCGTCAATCAGCCGGTGATCATAGGACAACGCCAGATACATGATCGGGCGGACCACCACCTGGCCGTCCTCCGCTATCGGCCGCTCCTGAATCTTGTGCATGCCGAGAATTGCGCTTTGCGGCGGGTT
>SKZA01000278.1 GCA_007127595.1 Kiritimatiellia bacterium | reverse complement strand
TTCTTCGACGGGCGCTACTGGTTCTTCCACTTCAACCGGCGCTGCCGGTTCTTCCTCTTCAAAATCAAAGAAGAAATCGTCGTCGGCGAACGGATCGGACGGCTCGTCTTCGGGCATCGGTTCGGGAACGGGTTCTTCGATCGGCTCTTCGACCGGTTCCTCGATCGGCTCTTCAACGGGCGCCTCAACAGGCTCCTCGTCTACTGGTTCATCGAAGAATTGATCTTCGTCGAGATCGGTCATCCAATCGAAGGGATCGGCGTCGTCAGCCGGCTGTTCCACGGGTTCGGCTTCTTCGGGAAGCTCCTCGTCTTCAGGCCATTCTTCCGCTTCCTGAACGGGCGCTTCGATTTCGTCCATGCCCTCAAAGAGCGCATCCATATCGAAATCGTCAAGGGCGTTGACGTTACCAGGCCACATCCAAACGTGCGCCATGACCAATACTACGAGAATGTTGACGACTCTCATACGGAATCTCCTTCTGACGAATGTGCCGGCCCGTACGGGACGAAGCGACACCTGCTCTTCATTCTTAAATCGGACTCTAAACTCCCGGGTTATTCTCGTATCCCGCCTGCACCTACTCCGCCATCAGGCCTTGAAACAACGCGTCAAAATCCACAGACGTCTCCGCGTCAGCTGCTGCGGCCTCTGTTTCGGGAGGTCTCAGTTCCGCCTGAGTGGCTCGCGCGACAGTAACGTCCACGCCCCTGCCCTGATCGCGAATTAATACGGTATCACGCCGTATGTCAACGACTTTATACACCTCACCCATGAGCGTGAGTTCATCTCCGACGTTGACGCGATGAGTAGAGCGATCGACCAGGAACAGCAATTCGGCCACGCGATCATCGATGGTTACATCCGTATCGATCACCAGCGGGATCTGCCGGCCGTCGCCGCGTTCGAGGGTCAATACCGATGCGTCAATGCGGCGTCCATGCGCGCCTTCCCGGGTCCGGCGTTCGAATTCGACCAGGCGATAGCCCCGGACGATATCCTCCATGCGTGCAAAATAGGTGCGGTCTTCTCCCCGCACATTAAGCTGGAAACGCATATCGCCTGCGGCGACTTCATGGACGCCCTGGAATCGCAGGTCAAAGGGACGGGTCGCCACCCGGCGCACACGCAACTTGTACGCGTAGGAGGGATGATCCTCAGGATCGACGGGGCTGGTGCCCGCCTCAAACTCTTCGCGGACGGTGAATCCATCGCCGTCCAAATCCCGATCGGCCAGCGTCGCGTCAAACGGGTCCAAGCCATGCGTCACGTACCACTCGTCCGGGATCCCGTCACCCGTCGTGTCGCGGTCATCAATGCGCGGTTGCGGAAATTGCGTCCAAGGGCAGACTTCGGCGTGATACGGGACGGGCGTGCGCGCGTCCGGGTTCACACTCATGACGCGCAGGTCGCTAACAAGCAACCGGTTGGCGTGCGACTCGATGTGAAACGGTTGTTCCATGCGCTCGACAAAGGGTGTATAGGCGGCCAGGTCGCGCGCCTGATATTCGTGGTGTTCCACATCCACCCGGTGCCAGTCCACATCGGTCAGTGCGCGATGCGCCTGGCCGATTTGCAACAGGAGGAAGAGCGCGGACCCGAGCAAGGCCACCAGCACCACTACGATAAGAACCTTATCGTACTGTTCCTTGTACCAGACACCGGATTTGGATCGGGCGGCCGCACTCATGGTATCGCCTCCACCGGTTCATGCTCGAATTGATAGACATCGACTTCCATGACGACGCGAATGCGTTCCCGGCCCGCGACAACACGGTCCTCATGGTGCCGCGGTGGCGTGGTGGTCGGTTCGCGCGGCGCGCCCGGCTCGCGTTGTGTCTCACGCGGTCTCAAGCGCTCCGCCAAACGCGACGCCGCACTTGTGCCGCCCAACGCCATTTCATTGCGCAGTTCCAGGTTTCGCACGACCATCAGCACCGGGCTGGCAATAATGTCGTTCAATGTATCGCGAAGCGCCTCGTCAGAAGCCAGAAAGGTCAGGGTATAGCGTTCCCTGCTATATAGCCCCTCCACGCCCTCCGGCTTCACCGGCACGGGGGGAGCAGCCACGACGTCCTCCGTGCGACCGCGACGCCCGACGGCGGTGGGCTGCGCCACCTCCTCCCGGGTCCGCTCGACATCGAAGACTTCCCGTTCAACGCCGCGCAACTCGCTTATCCCGGCGTCAAACAGCAACGTGCACAGCCTTTCGATCGTGCGCAACTGTGTCACGAGACGGGGGACGTGTTCCTGCATGGGTAGATTTCCGGCGGCATAGCGATCAAACCCGAAAGCCATGCCCTCAGCCAGACGCACGTCACGCTCGGAAGCCAGACGGCGCAGTCGCCGACTGACCCGCTCAATTTCCGCCGGAAACGCTGCGCGCTCCATATCTTCCGTCTGTATCTGTTCACGAGCCATCGTCGACAACAGGGCATCCCTGTAGTTCTCGAGCTCCTCCTGATTCCGTCGCATGCGCTCCACGTTCTCGGTATTGGGGAAGGGATCGCGCTGATGTAAACGCTCAAGGGTCATGAGCGACGTTTGGAGATCGGACTGCACGCGATTGTATTCCGCGCTATACTTAAACATAAACACCACGACACCGATCGCCAGTAATAGCGCGATGGATCCACCCACAACCAAGACCATATATTTCCTGAAGAACGTCATAGCTCGAGGGGCTCTTCCAGTTGAAGCATGATACGGAATTCACGCACGTATGTATTGGCCGGCACCGGGGGCAGGCGATCGATTTCCGTGGTCTCGGAAAAGAGTCTGGATTCGCGCAAAGCGTCGCGCAGCCCGTAGATCGGCTGCGCGTTGGGAATCAAGTCGGTGTAACCGAGACCGGAAATCTCAATGCTCGTGATGTCCCCGCTAATTTCTGTCGGGGCACGCTCCGGGGTCGCCCGACGGCGCGTTGGCGCTTCCGGGGTTTCGACTTCCACCCGCTCGCGAACGGGCGTGACCGAGGTCAACCAGACGCCTTCCGGGACCAAGCGGTTGATTTCGTCCAGGACTTCAGCCCATCGTGACTTTTTCTCGATCAGACCGTGTACGGTCTCGATTTGTTCTTCGACGGCCTGAATCATCTGTTCCGGCTCGCGCAATTGCGCCTCGACCGCCTGCAGGGCCTGAACCCGTTCCTGCACCAGTTGCAGGCGCTCCTCGCCCAACTGCGATAACCGGAGGAAATATACGCACCAGACCGCCAACAAAACCACCGCGCCGTATGACGCCGCCAAAAGAATGGGATGCTTCTTGCGGAATTGCTTGTCGGATACGACACGCGGCGGCATCAAGTTGATTTCAATTGGACAGGTCAAGACACGGCGAAGCGCCAAGCCGACCACTTCGCCGAGCGTGTGCGCGTCGCGCCCAATATCCTCGGCGGAAATCTCGTCGGCGACGGCCACGTTCATAAACGGGTTCATGTATTCCACTTCCGCCTTCAGCTTGTCCTTGAAGAAGACGTCCGTGTACGGAATCACCGACGTGCCGCCCGTCAACAGAATGCGTTTGGGTTGTCCGCCTTCCTGTTGGCCGCGATAGAAATTGATGCTGCGATTGATTTCCGCGTGTAATCGCGTCATGACGCTGCGCACGCTCTTGGAGACCTTGTCGGCCACTTCGCCCGGCGGCGCCTCATACGCGCCACCCCACGCGACAAACGCGTGGGCCTTCTTCATGTCTTCGGCATCCGAGAAGGACAGCTCGAATTCGCGCATGATCTGCTGCGTGATCGCATTACCCGCGACCGGGATGCTGCGACTGAAGACCCGATTGGCCTCAATGAATATCAAGTCGGTGGAACGCGCGCCCATATCGATGATGAGCGTGCAGTCGTCGAGATCGCTGTAGTTGTAGCGGACGGCGTTGTAGAGCGCCATCGGCGCAACGTCCACCAGGTCGGGCAGGAGCCCGGCCTGCTCGACGCTGTCGGTCAGTTCGGCGATGATATCGCCTTTGATGGCGGCGAGCATGACGTCCAAATCGCCTTCCGTGCCGCCGATCAACTGATAGTCCCACACCACTTCGTCGATGGGAAACGGCACGTTCTGCTGCGCCTCATACGCCACGATCTGATAGACCTTGTCCTCATCCACGGGCGGCAGCTTCACAAAACGCGAGAAGACGGACTGGCCGGACACGGAAATCAAGACCGGCCCCGGCTTGATCTGATGCTCGGCGAGCATCTCCTGGATCGTACTAACGATATAGGTGGAGCGCTCGGCGTCAGCGTGTGGGTCGAGTCCGAGGGAGCTGATGGAATGCTTGACCAATTCAATGCCGCCCGACTTCAGCGGAATGAATTCCGCCATCTTCAGGCTACTTGCGCCAATGTCGAGCGCCAGGATTCGATCAGTCTTTAACATTGTCCGGGAACAGGTAAACTCAGTTAAATTGTCCTTGGATCCGGTTTCGGTTGATCGCTCGGCTTTCGCGCGCTTTATCAAACCGTGCACGGGCTCCGTTCTCTATTCAAAGATAGCCGTTTGCCGCAGCGCCCGCAACCATCTTTTCTGCCCACCTTGCATTCGTACACCGAACCCCGATCTACTGGCAATCTTATTTCGTCTACGGAAGGGTTTTTGACAGGTCTGCCATCCGCGCGATATAAACACAGCGACATGCCGGCATACGGCCGATGGCGGCCCGTAAAGAACAATCGCTACGGTAAGCGCAGGAGGACGAACATGGTCAGCAAATGGATCGAACGAATGAAAGTCGTGGGCCAAAGCACGATCGCGATACCCGCTGAAGCGCAAGCCGACCCCATCGGCGCGAAACTGGATTGGAGCCCGATCGAGAGTGGCGGCACGAATATTCGGACGCATCGGCTCGTCATCGAAAATCCGCAAACCGCCGTCTTCGTGCCCACCGCCCTGGCGAAAGCCTTCTACAGCCTGTTCATGGCCATCGGACTCGGCCTCAGCGGCACCATGATCTACAACCATACCGTCAACCAGGCGTGGAGCTTCAACATGATCACCCTCGTCCCCATTCTTATCGGGCTGATATTTGCCGCCTTCGGCGGGTACATGTTCTTTTTCGGCACGCGCCCGTGTACTTTTGACAAACGGGCGGGTTACTTCTGGAAAGGGCAAACGCGACCCACGGATCACTTCAATCCCGACGAACTCGAGGACGTCGCACGTCTCGAAGAGATCCATGCGCTGCAACTCATTCGTGAATATATCCCGGGCGACAGACAAAGTCGCGGCTATTACAGCTATGAGCTGAACCTCGTCCTGACGAGCGGCGACCGTGTCAACATCGTCGATCACGGAAACCTCAGGAAGCTTCGCGCGGATGCGGAGAAGCTGGCGGAGTTTCTGGAGAAACCGCTCTGGGCGGCGGTGTAGGTCTAAGTGTCCAGCCAACCGCCTTTTGCATCCGACATGAAACAGGCGTCCATGACCTTCTGAATGGCCGCGCCCTGCACGAAGTCGGGTTGCTCGCTCTTCCCGTTGCGGATACTGCGTATGAACCGCTGATGATTATCCGGCGTTTTGGCGCAGGTCACCGTGCGCCACACGGCCTTGTTTCTGCCCCGCCCCGTACATAGCTCCAGTTTGTCGTACCCCTTATCCAGATCGATCCGCAGGGCGCCTTCGTCCCCGAATATGCGCAATTCGAGCGAATTGCGGTGGCCGGTAGTCCAGCGCGAGGTATGCACCACACCGAGGGCGCCGTTCTGCATTTCCGCCGTAATCACGGCTGAATCGTTGGCGTCCATGGTATACTCGGCGACGCGGTCGCCCGGCGCTTTCGGGAACGTTTTGAGCCGGCAGGAGACCGATTTGAACGGGCCCAGCGGATACGCGACCATGTCCAGAATGTGCACCCCGAGATCGCCGAGTACCCCTTTGCTGCCGTGGCCGGTGGACAGGCGCCACAACCAGTGCGTGGACGTGCGCCAGTCGCCCCAGACCATGGTGGACAACCAACTCTGCAGATAGCTGGCCTCAAAATGCAGGGGCCGACCGAGATCGCCGCGTTGCACCATGCGATGCGCCCGCTGCAAGGCGGCGCTGTTCCGATATGAAAAATTGACGATATGTACGACGCCCGCCTTCCGCGCCGCGTCCGCCATGCGGCGCGCATCCTTGTAATTCGTCGCCAACGGCTTCTCGCACATGACGTGTTTCCCGGCGGCAATGGCTTCCAATGTCAATGGCGCATGCCACGAATCGGGGGTCAC
>SKZA01000332.1 GCA_007127595.1 Kiritimatiellia bacterium | reverse complement strand
CACGGCGACCTCCGCCATTGAACGCTTGAGCGATCGCGAATTGGAAGTCTTCCGCCTGATCGGCCAAGGGCTCGGCACGCGTAAGATTGCGGAAGAACTGCACTTGAGCGTGAAGACGATCGAGACCTATCGCGCGCACATCAAGGAAAAGCTCGGCTTGGAAAACGCCACCGAACTGGTACGCCAGGCGGTGCAATGGGTTGAGCAGCAGAGCCTTTCCTGACCCACCTGACGCGTACCATCCGGTCAGGGAAACCCCCACCGCGAAAAGAGGCATCCCCCCGATTGCCGAATATGCGCCCCCCCTGCCAGAGTGGTGTCCACATTATGACACGCATCTGCGCTCCTCGTTAACGGACGAGATTATGGCACGATTGTCCATAAACATACACGTTATTGATCATCACCCGGAATCCCGTCAAAGCATCAGGCGACTGCTTGCTGAGGCCGGGCTTCATGCGCAGGTCACCCAGGAGTTCGGCCACTATGATGAGGCCTTGCGGGGGGTGAAGAACGAAACACCCGATCTCATGATTGTGGAGATTGGCATTCGCAATGGGAATGGAATGGAATTCATTCGCAAGATGCGCCTCCATTATCCCAATGTGCGTATTCTTGCCTTTACGCATCAGGACGAAGCGCTATACGCCGAACGCGCATTGCGTGTCGGCGCGCATGGCTACTTGATGAAGAATGCGTCCGCCCAAACGTTTCAACAGGCCGTGCGCGCGGTGTTGTGTGGCGAACTCTTTGTAAGCCCCGCAATCGAAGAGAAGATTCTTCGCGGCATAGCCGGCACGGAAGAGACCGATGAACGGGATCCCGAGAAAGTCCTGAGCAATCGGGAGTTGGAAATCTTCGTCAAGATCGGCGAAGGCACAAGCAGCCGGGAAATCGCCGAACAACTGGCCTTGAGCATCAAGACCGTTGAAACCCATCGCGCGCACATCAAACGCAAGCTGAACATCCGCTCCGCGCGTGACCTTTTACAGCAGGCACGTGAATGGGTCGAGCATACGTACGCGTGAGGACACGGCGTGTTTGCGGCTTGCGCTCAGTGAGTTCTGCTTTTGATGCGCACAAGGCTGGTGGGCGTTACAGGATTTGAACCTGTGACATCTACCGTGTGAAGGTAGCGCTCTCCCGCTGAGCTAAACGCCCCCAGAAATGAATAAAAACTAATGTAGAGATTGACGGGGGAATGTCAAGCGGTCGTACCCGCCGCGGCGCGCTCTAATCGCCATACAACAACGCCGCCGCGCGTTGTGGCATGAATTCGGCTCGTTCCCCGGCCCATTCCGCTGCAATGACGTCCGGTAACTCGCCGTCCTGCAACATCAACCGCACACGATCCGTGCCCATGAGACGATCGAACCAATCGGGACGCGTCCGCTCATCACGCCAGATCCGCTCCGCTCCGTGAATGCGCTGAATCTCGTACAGCCACGTCACCCCCGTCGCGATCGGCTGATATTTCGTTACGTCCGTGACGCGCATTTGCACGCCGGGCAACGCGGGACCATCCACATCATGGTACGGCGCGAACAAGACCCCCGGCAGGTCGCGCGCCTGCAGCGCTTCCGTCAATGCTGCGGCGTCCAGCCATTCGGCGCGCAATACGCGGAACGCCATGTTGGTTGAACGCGCGCAGTCCAACTGAGGCAACGCCTCGGTATAGACCGTCGCCGGGTAGGCAACCGCACATGCCCATGAACGGATGGCCGGTGAAGGCGGGGTCCAGTCCGGCCACGCAGCCGACGGCGCCGTCCGGCGTGTATAGCCGCGCGCAGGCACGACCGTCAAGTCGAGATCGTATGCCATCACCGCACACAGCCAGCGCGCCGTTTCGCCCGGCGTCATGCCGTACACCAGCGGCGCGGGTACGGGCGCGATAATGCTCTCAAATTGTTCCTGCAACATCGGCCCGTCCACACGCGCGACAAAGGGCGCGGGGCGATCCGCGACAATCATAGGCAAACCATGTTTTGCCGCCGCCTCCATTACACGACGCAGGGTATGCACATACGTGTAACAGCGAACGGCCAGATCCTGCAGGTCGAAAACGACCACATCGGCGTGTTGCGGGAAGCGCGTCAGGGCGTTTTCTTCATCGCCGTAGAGCGAAAGAATCGGGATACGCCATTCGGGATGCACGTCGTTGTTGATTTGCTCACCCGCCGGTGCGCGCCCAAAGAAACCGTGTTCCGGGCCCATGAGACAAGCCAAGCGATCCCCTATTCGTTCGCGCAGAAGGACGGAGGAATGCGTATAGAGCCGATTCATACTCGCCGGATGACACACCAAGGCCACGCGCCGCCCTTCCAGCAGGTCCATACGCTCGTCCACCAAGCGATCCATCCCCGTGCAGTACGCCTTCATACCGCCAGTATAACCGAAGGATCACATTCGGGAAGGGTTTCCAATCGTTGCCGGCCCGCCATCAGCCATTCGGCGTCAGTTGCACCAATTGGCGTGTTTCTTTGAGTTGTCCGTTTGCACCATCGGCAGGCGGGGACGAAAATGGGACGCATTTTCCAATTGGAAACGGAAAAGGGTTCGCCCAGGGCGGGGCGCCTCTATATACTCCCGACGCGGAGGCGAATTGCGTTCGGGAGTAAACGATGCTGTACGACGAATATCTTTATGATCTGGGCTTGATTCTGATCGCCGGGGTGCTGTTTGCGTTTCTGGCCGCCCGCGTCCGCATGCCGTCCATCGTGGCCTACATTCTCGCCGGCCTCGCGCTGGGGCCCCTGACCGGTCTGGTATCCATTACGGAATCGCTGGAACTGATTTCCGAGGTCGGCATCGCGCTCCTCCTCTTTCTGGTCGGACTCGAACTGAGCCTGGCCAAGATCCGCGACGTGGGACCCGTCGCGCTGGTGGCGGGTATCGGCCAGGTCGTGTTCACAGCGGTCATCGGATATGTGGTCTGCATCCTGATCGGCTTCACGGTGATGGAATCCATCTTTCTGGCGACGGGCTTGACGTTCAGCAGCACAGTCGTGGTGGTCAAGTTGCTCGACCAGAAGAAGGAATTGAATTCGCTCTACGGCCGGATCGCAGTCGGAATCTTTCTGGTACAGGACCTGGTGGTCATCATCGCCCTGACGTTTCTGGCCGGGCTGGGACGCGGCGAGGAATTATCCGTCCCGGAAGTGGCGCGCGGGTTGGGCTTATCGTTCGGCGGCATGTTCGTGCTGCTTGCGGTCATGTTGTTGGCCTCGCGATTTATCCTGCCCAAACCGTTCGGCTGGGCGGCGCGCCAGCCGGAGATGCTGCTGATCTGGAGCCTGTGCTGGTGCTTCCTTGTCGTCGGCGTCTCGCACGCACTAAACCTGTCGGTGGAAATCGGCGCGTTCGTGGCCGGCATCAGCCTCGCGCAGTTCCGTTTCAGCGACGATCTGCGCCGCCGCGTTCATCCCTTGATGAACTTCTTTATTGCGGTCTTCTTCGTCTCGCTCGGCGTCCGCATGGAGTTCGGGCCGGTCGGCGCGCATCTGGGTTCTGCGATCGCCCTTTCGCTCTTTGTTTTGATCGGCAACCCGTTCATTTTCATGATCATCATCTCCCGCATGGGTTACAGCGAGAAGACGGCGTTCAAGACCAGCGTCACCGTCGCGCAGATCAGCGAGTTCTCCTTCATCTTCGCTGCGATGGGCGTGGCCACGGGCTTGATCGACGATCCGATTCTCGGCATCACCGCTTTGGTCGGCATCATCACCATCGGCATATCGTCCTACATGATTTTGTACAGCGATCCCCTGTACGCGTGGTGCCGCAAATGGAAACTGTTGCGACCGTTTCGCGCAGGGGACAAGGACCCCAAGGAGGAAAGCCCGCCCAAAACGCGGCGCGACCATATTATTGTGGTGGGGATGAACGCACTGGGTCAAGCGATTGCCAGGCGCTTGCACGAGGCCGGACATCCCACACTGGCCATCGACGTGGATCCGGCCAAACTGGAAGGGCTGGGCTGTGAGACGATGATAGGAAACGTGGAGTTCCAGACGGTCCTGGACGAAGCGGGGATTGATCACGCCGCCCTGCTCGTGTCCGCGCTGCAAATCGAAGACACCAATCATCTGCTGGCGCACCAATGTCGATCTCGAGGAATCCCTTGCGCCATGCATGCCTTCGACCTGTCCGTGATCGACGACTTGGTTGATTTGGGTGTGGACTACCTGATGTACCCGCGCGTGGAAGGCTTGAAGGATCAGAACGCGGAGCTGCGGAAGTTGGGGGTGCTTCCGTCATGATCGACGTCGCCCTGTTATTCCTGGTCGCCGCAGCGGCGTTCGCGATCCGACGGGTGTTTCATATTCCGCTCATTCCGATCTTTTTGCTGGCCGGCATGGGCATTCGCTATGCCGGACTGGCGTTGGACGAGGACGTGGCGCGCGCGGCGCTGGACATCGGTTTGGCCGTGCTGGTGTTCGGCGCGGGGATGGAACTGAACCCGAAACGATTTGGCGAACACCAGCGCACGGTGATCGGCGTAGGACTTGCCCAGTTCTTCTTCGTCGGCGCGGGCGGGGTACTCTTGGCGCGCTTGCTGGGGACCAGTTGGCTGTCCGCGCTCTACATCGGCCTGGCGATCAGCACGAGTTCCACACTGATCATTGTGCGATTGCTGAAATCGCGTCAACAGATGTTCGAGCCGTTCGGACGCATTCTCACCGGCGTGCTGCTCATCCAGGACTTGCTCATCATTCTGATGATCGTGATCCTGACGCGGCTACCGGAAGGCGGTTTATCGATGGCGCGCGGAACCGGCGGGTTGGCCGCTCTGCTGGTGTTGAGTTATGTCGGACTGCGTTGGGTCATGCCGCATATCGTGTTACGCATGAAACTCGATCAGGAAACGCTCGGCCTGACGATTCTTGTAGTTCTGTTTGTGTTCATGGGTCTCGCGCACTTCATGGACTTGCCCATTATCACGGGCGCGTTCCTCGCGGGCGTCTCGTTATCGTCTTTCCCGGTCAACAGCGTCGCACGCGGACTGATCAGCTCCGTCACCGCGTTCTTCATGGCCATGTTCTTCATTGTGCTCGGCGGGCTCATCGACATCCCTTCGGCGCAGGAATGGGCGCTGGCAGGCGCGTTGACTTTGTTTATTCTCGTCTTCACCCCGGTGGTCGTGATACTGATCGGCGTCCGTATGGGCCTGACGGCGCGCTCTTCCATTGAGAGCGGTTTGCTCCTGGCGATGACCAGCGAGTTTTCGTTAGTCGTCGTGCTGCAAGGGCTGTTGATCGGCCAGATCCCCGCGGAGGTCTTTAATGTGATCGCGCTCGTCACGGTGTTGACCATGACGGTCACACCGCTCATTGCTACGGACCGGACCACGTGGCGTCTGATGCATCTCTTGCCGAGTACGGCGCCACGGAAGCTCGATGGTGCAGGCGCTCTGCGGGGACATATCGTCATGCTGGGTTATGGCAAAGGCAGCTCGATCGTGCTCAAGGCGCTCAAGAAAGTCGGTCACGAGGTGGTGATCGTCAACGACGATCCCGTGGTCGTAAGGGATCTCCGCAATCAGGGTATTCCCGCGGTCCATGGAGAAGGATCCGATTTGCGTGTGCTGGAGGTAGTGGGCGCCGACCGCGCGCGATTGATTATTTCCTCCATGCGTCGTGTGAGCGACGCGGAGAATGTCATGAAACGGCTCGGGCCGGACGGACCGACCTTGATCATTCGCGTCTTCGATCCCGAATCCGCCGAGCGCATCCGCGCACTGGGCGGCATTCCGGTCATGTCCGCCGACGCCGCCGCCGACGCCTTCATGAAATGGCATCAACAGGTATTCGGCGAGGGCGCGGCCGTTGATGTTGAATGAAGCCCGGGCGTCTTGCAGTTAGCAGGATCGAGGGATTGTTGGGGCTGCAGTTAGATAGGCCGGACACCGCCCCTGCACCGGAGCGCCGATTTCCAATCGGCGCAGGCGCCCATTGAAAATGGGCGCTACAAATAAACGCCGAACCGCGGGATAAGGTGAACGTCCAACATTGAACGTTGGACCAGTGATCTTCCGTAGCGCCCTGCTCCAGCAGGGCGCTGACCGAACGTCGCGGCCCGAACTGCTCCCAGCTGGAGCTGGGAGCTACGAAGGCAAAGGACTAGATAGCAGCCTCCACTGCGCTACGGCGCAGAAAGCCGTGTCGTCCCGTACTTGATCGTGACCATGTTCGGACGGGACAGAGCCCGTCCCTCCATTGGCTCGAATAGATGCGCTTGGAGGGACGACCTCTGTGTCGTCCCAT
>SKZA01000389.1 GCA_007127595.1 Kiritimatiellia bacterium | reverse complement strand
GGATTTGACGGACAAAGATGTCTTCGCGCACTTCGACGGGTCGATCGATGAATTCCAACACTTCCAGAATGCGTTTCAGGTTCGTGGAAATGTCCGTAATCATCATGCTGTTGGTGCGTTCCAGCGCCTGAATCTTGCCGTAGCCATGAATCATCTGTCGGAGAATCGGTTCCACCTCGCCGATTTCCATGTAGCGCAGGTTGATGATGAGGCTCAATATCTGATCGGTTTCGGGCAACGGTTCTTCGGGCAGCTCCCTTAGAATCGGCAACCCTTCTTGTCGAACGGCGGTAGGCTGAACCACACGCAGAAAGCGCTCGCCCATCGGCACCAAGGCCACGTTGTGCATCGCCAACGCGCTTTCGATGGCCTGTAAAGCTTCGCGTTCGGTCATGCGCGTCTGCCCGCGCAGCGTGATTGTGGCGCTGATTCCCGGGGATTTGATCATCGTCCGACCGGTCAGGCCGCTGTAGAATTCGAGCACCATGTCGAGGGGCGAATCGCGGAAGTTGAGGCTGATCAAACGATCCGGCCGGTCGTCCGCCTCGGACAGGGGCGGCACCACCTGCGCAGAGGTCCATGTACCTGCCAGACTCCATATCGACGCCGCCACGGCGAGGCCGATGAACTTCAGGCGGTGGTTTGTGCGTGTTTTTGTCATCCGTGCAGTCGTACGTGTCGTCAGGCGGCCGGCGCGCTCCGGCTGTAAGCATAATCCACCGTCAGGGTCCCGCGCAATCGGTTCGGGGTCCCCTGTACAGGTGTAATTGTTAATTGTCGCACGTCCACAATAGCACCTTGCGCTTGGAGTGCATAGAGAAAATGGACCAAAGATGAGAGTTCCCCTTCCCATGTGGCGGTAATGGCCAGCTCGTAAAGATCGCCGATTTGACGCTCCGGCTCCGGTTCGCGCCGCAACAGGAGCAGGCCGTGTTCATCGGCGAATTGTTGGAGATTTCGCAAGAGCTGAGACGTCACATCCGCGTCCCTCGGATGTTGCGGGAGTTGCTCGCGTAAACGGGCCAGGCGCTCGTTGAGGTCGTCGGTCTGGTCCAGCAGCCGTTGGGCGGCCGCCTGGCGATGCAGGAGAAAGTCCACCTCCTCGTTCATTTGCTTCCATGCCTCATAGCGCGGCTCGCCGATCCAATACGTCAACCCGATCAACACGGCAATCAACGCGATAATCGCCAGACGACTCTCTCGTTTGTTCAGCTTCATTGCAGGTCCCCCGGCAATCGGGCCGTCAAACGGAACTCTGGATTGCGACGACCGCCGGGGGCCCGCGTCAACCCTTCCGGCCTGACCTCGACAAACAATTCGGATTGTTCGAGTGCTTCAAAGTAATCCAAGATGGTCGTTTCCCGGGGCGATTCGCCGCGCAGATTGACCGCCCCTCCCTTGCGATACGCGAAGGACGTCAGCTCGACGCCGCTCGGCAACCGTTCCGACACCTCGCGCAAACACTCCAGCGCGGAGTATGTGCGATCAGCATACTGTTCGAGCGAATCCACCCTGCGCCTCAACAGGCGCGCTTCCTCCGCGGGTTCTTCGAGCGCCGCAACCTCCTGTTGCAAACGTTCGATACGCGAGCGATCCACGTAAGCCAGCACGAAGAATGCCATAATCGCACCGAGCCAGACGAGGAAGACGGACGCCACCAGCGCCACCATGCGCCGCTGACTCTTTCGTTCCGTCGCCTCCGCCTTCCATTCGGGAGGAGATAGATCAAGCGGCTCGACATCCGCAAGGGAATCACGACGGGCGATTCCCTCGGTCAAGGACGGCAGATCATCCATCGAGCGCGCCTGCACCTGAATGGCGCACTCGGCTTCAAGCTTCTCCAGCAGGATGGACGGCGTCTCGCCGCGATGCCAAACCGTCAGGTCCGGCGCGGACATGGCCCCCCATTCCGATTCGAGAGAAGTCAGGGTATAACCCGCCTCTTCCGCGATTTCCGCGGCAAATTCTTCGTCGGACGCCTCGTGTTGCGCGCCCAGCGAGCGCACCACGACCGGCAGCCCCGACTGGGTAACCACCAATTCCGTGCCGGTTTCTTCCACGAGCAGAAACGCATGCCGCCCATCCGGCGGAATGGCGCCGTGATCGTGAATCAATCGCCACCACCCTGCGGCGGCCACATCGATACGGTCGGGCAAGCGCCCGGCGGCCATGAAAAGTTGTCCGAGATCATCGACGACATCGCGCTTGCACGCCGCGATTAATACGCGCGTGGACGAGCCCGATTGCCCGTAGATTTCGTGGGAGACCGCCATGTGTTCAACGGGGAACGGCGAAAACTTGTCGACTTGCAACTCGACCATCCCCGCCAGCTCATCATCATCGGAGGATGGCAGGTCCACCGCACGCAGAAGCGTGCGCTCGGTGTGCAACGTGACGGTCAAATGTCCGCGAATGGCGCCGAGCGCTTTCTTGATCTCGCTCGCCCACTGGTTGAGATCGCGTTCCTCGCGTTTCTCGGGGATTTGGAGCTCGACGGCCTTCTGCTCGGCCACCTCATAGCGGCCTTTCCGTCGCCGCAGGGTGGTCCACTCCAAGCGCCGTCCCGAGGCCAGTACAGCCGTTATAACCTCACGATTTGCCATTCTTTAAAACCTGTTCTCGCGCGGGACGCTACAATTGCTCTTCCCGCCAATACACCGGCACCAACTGATCCCCTTCGACACGCATGACGCTCCATGCAGCGCTACGCACACCGCGCACCTCGCCGATGGAGGTCACGCGAAGATAATGCACGTCGCTGACCGTAATGCGGTCCCGATGCGGTTGCAACGCAGGAATCTGGCTCAAGGCTTCTTCAATGCTCGTGAAACCGTCGTCACGCGTGCCGGCTTCACCGTCCTCGCCCAAACGCAGTTCAAGGATGTCGTCGACCACCCAGTCGTCGATTCCCGGCAAGGTCAACAGGACTTCGCGGGACGCCGTATTGATATTTACTTTACCATGACTCCACGCCGTAAGCCAATAGGCAATGCCCCGAATGGCCTCTTCAGGCGGCGTGCCCGGCGGCGAGCCATACAGGATTTCCTCGTCAAATCCCTTGATCAACAACAGCTCGTCGACCGTGTCCACGGTCTCTCCTCCATACGCGCCTTTCACCTTATAGCCGCGGCTGACGTAAAAGGCATCCTGCGACCCCGCCCCGTGCAACCGACTGGTGTCGGGACTCTGCGTGTCGATCCAGTCGAGAAAACAATCGATCAGTTCCGCCCAGCGCTCCTGCGGGATATTGGCCTGGTCCAAAATCTCTTCCCAGTCTTCGTCGCTCAACTGATTGACGTTACGGCGCCCTTCTTCGGGCTCGATGGTCAAGGACAGAGACCCTTCTCCGATCTCCCGCGACAGGTCGCGCACCGCCGCGCCCCGCGATAGTTGCACCGCCGCCGTGATGAGTTGTTCTTCATATTCGTCCATCCCGAAGTCCTCTTCATCGACCTCACCCAACTTGGAGAGGATCACCTTGGACAATTCCATCCCCGATTGCGCAATGAACTGCGCTTTGACACGATTGCGATGATAGGACGTGATGTCGGCCTCCACATGCATGTCGAACGCAAAACTGGCGATCAATAGCGAAAGCAGGAGAATCACCCACAACGCCACGATCAGGGCGGAACCCTGCTTCAATGCCGAATGCCGAATGTCGATTGCCGAATTCATCAAAGTCCCACAAACCATCAACCCTTAACCATTCCCCTACTCTCCATTCACAAACTCCACCCGGCTGGTGACCGCGGGGGCAATGGGAATCTCCACTGCGCGCTGCATACGCAGCGGCGGCCCGTAATCTTCGGCTGATTCCATTTCCAGCGTAATCTTCACCAACGAGGGGACGGCGTTGCTTTCATCCCATCTGCTCTGCCAGCGCCCGATCTCATCGTCCCACACCTCGCACTCCAGCCCCTTCACCCGGGTTGACACAAACCATGGGTCGGCATCCATGTGATCGTCTTCGGAGAGGTGCGGCAATGCGCGAATCGCGACGCCGTACCGACCGCGATCCGTGCGGTCGATCGTGACCACAATTCGATGCAGGCCGTTCGCATACGGAGAATCAAGCGGCATGAACGCGGAACTGGACGTGACCCAACTGATGACATCGGCCGGGTGACCGCCCGCATGGCGCTTTTCGTGCCGGAACTCATAGAATTCCGGGACCGAATCAAAGAATGCCGCCGAACGCAGCGATTGCACGAGTTGTTCCATCACAAAGTCGCCGTGATGCAGTTCCGTCAACATTTCCGTTCCGCGATGCCACGCGCGCAGCGTGGAGGTGAAGATGGTAAAGATGATGGCGAAGGCCGCCACCAGGATGCCCAGCGCAACCAACAATTCGAGGAACGTGAAACCGGAGCGTTTCATCAACCGTCCTCCTCCGGCGCATACCGGTAATACACGACTTCTTCGAAGCCCGCCTGGCCGCGACGCGTCCAGGATACCCGCGTGGTAATTTCAAAGAGCCGGTCTTCTTCGTCTCCGACCATCTCAATGGCCCGCGACCATTCAAAATTGCCGTATTCGGCCCCGCTGAAATGGCCACGTTCCGTGCCGACCTGAATGTCTTCGTCGAACAGCGGGTGTTCCAAATCCACCCGGGCCAGCAGCGTATGCGCATGGTTGTAGAGCCGCGCGGCGCGCATCACGCCCAGACACTGCGACGTCGCGGTCACCAGCACAATCCCGCCCACGGTCAGGATGACGACGGTCAACATGACTTCGATCAGTGTCAGGCCGGCGCGGGACCGATTTCGTGGGTGTGGCGCGTCATTCATAGGTGGTCGTTGTGGTTCCTGAAAGGTGATCGACTTCTATCCGCACGGAGCGCCGGCGCTGCTGATCGGTAATGCGCATCGCATAAGAATCACCCACCCCGCTCGGGAAATAGTTTACCCAATAGATGCCGTCCAACTCCTGCTCGCGGCTGGGCGCGGTGAATTCGACAATTTGCACGTACTCCGGCAATTGGTGTCGGCGCTTTACCTCCGTGGCAAACGAGCTGGCCTCGCCGCCGCCGCGGCGGCCGTCCAGAAACGCGTCCACGCGTGACCCGGACACATGATCCACGGCCACGATTTCAATCTCCCCCGTGTTGGAATTAAAGAAGACCGTGATCTGCTTCTGTTGCAGCACCGCCATGTTGCGCGCGTATTTACCCGCGGTCACCACGGCACGCGAGGCCGAGCGCAGATTCGCCGCCTGATACGAGCGCATGAAGGCCGGCACCGCGAGCGCGGAGACGATCAAGGTGATCGCGACGACCAGAATGATTTCGAGCAAGGTAAACCCCCGCCGCCGCCCGCGTCCGTATCTAATTGGTGATGTCTGCATCGCTTTCAACGCCGTCAGGGCCGAGCGAGCGCAGACGATAACCGCTGTCCGTTCTCGAATACTGGTACTCGCGTCCCCACGGATCGGTCGGCAACCCTGAATCCAGATAGGGTCCATTCCAGTTTCGTATGCCGCCCGGATTGGAGACGAGCGCCTGCAGATTAGCGTGATACTCCCCGTTATCCAACTCGTACATGCGCAGCGCAAGGCCAATACTCTGTATGTCCGCGCGCGCGCGAGAGATTTCGGCCTGACGCACACGACCGCCCAGACGCGGAATCGCCACGCCCACCAGAATCCCAATAATGACCACCACAAGCAGCACTTCGATCAGGGTAAAACCCGACCGGCCGCCCATTCGTACTCTGCGTAGCATCGCTTCCATATTGTCACCTCATTTTATAGACAGTGTTCGGTGTTCGGTGTTCAGTGGTCAGTGTTCAGGGGGCCGTATCGGAGGAGCCGACTGTTCCTCTTTCCAGTCCTGAATCCTGAACACTATACACTCAATCCGCTCGTCAAATCAAACACGGCCAAAAGCATGCTGATGGCCACAAAACCGACCAGGGAGGCGATCGCCAGGATGAGGATCGGCTCAATGATGGTGGTCAATAGTTTTACGTTCCGGTCCAGTTCATATTCGTAGCGGTTGGCGATGTGCGCGAGCGAACCGGCCATATCGCCGGTTTCCTCGCCCACGGACAACATATCGGTGAGCAGGGCGGGAAATACCTTGCCGGCCGCCAGCGGGGCGGAAATCGTCGCGCCGTCCGTGACCCGACCGCGCGCGTTCCGGATTTCCTCGGCAATGATTTTATTGCCGACGGTATTTTCCACTATCGATAACGCCTGCAAGACCGGCACGCCGTTGTTCAACAGCGCGCCGAGTGTGCGGGCAAACTGCGAAAAGGCGTTCGCGTTCACGATGCCCCGGATG
>SKZA01000097.1 GCA_007127595.1 Kiritimatiellia bacterium | reverse complement strand
CGGCCAGTGCCGGGCAGAGCCCGAGCAGCGCGATGAAGACCGGATTCTCCTTCCACACGCCTTCTTTCAGCGTGTCCACCGTGGGTGACGGGAGTTGTTTGGGGTCGCGGGCCATTATGGGGCCTCCCTTCCGGCGGTGTCGGCTTCTTCATGGAGGGGCGAGCTCTGCGAGCCCACAGGCGGTTCCGTCAGCTTGTCCATATGGCGCGCAAGGAGCGGGATCATTTCGTTCGTGCTTTCGCGCAGGGCGCGCCCGACCGCCGTGACGGTGACGGTGGCGCCGGTGATACCGTCTATTTCCCAGTCTTCGGTCTTGGTGCCGGGTGCGACGGCGACGATTTCGTTCTTGAGTGCGGTTTGCTCTTCGTTCAGGCGCACGTCGAGACACTCGAAATTGGCGAGAAAGGCGGGGTCGGTTTCGATCTTGTCGCCGAGTCCCGGCGTTTCGGAACTTTGCAGGACGGTAAACCCGATGATGCATTCGCGTTCCGGCGAGTATCCGTAGAGCACGCGCACGACATCGGCATAACCGCGGGCGGACGCTTGCAATGCAAGACCGACGAGTGTGCCGTCGTCTTTGTAACCGGCGAAGACGTTAGCCTGCCCGATGTCTTCGTCGGGCAACAGATGCAAACCTTCGGCGTCCAGCAGGAAGTTGACGCGCACGGTGGCGCTGGGCAGCACACTGAAAACCGAGCGTTCGAGATACTCGCGTTGATTTAGAATGATGCGTTCCAGCGTGGCCTGATAGACCAATACGACCGCAAACCCGGACAGCATGGCGATCAGCGCCAAGGTGGCGATCAACCGACCGCTGGACGGCATGGCGGGCATGGCGACTGTGGCATCCGTGCTCATGCCGGGGCTTCCTTCTTCTTCGCTTTCACATGACCATAGCGCCGTGGCTGTGTGAATTTGCTGATGAGCGGTGACATGGCGTTACCGAGCAGGATCGCGTACATCACCCCTTCATTCAGGCCGCCCCATAGGCGGATAATGACCGTCAAGACGCCGATCAAGGCGCCATAGACCCACACCCCTTTTCGCGTTTCGGGGGACCCGACCATATCGGTCGCCATAAAAACAGCACCGAGCATCAAGCCGCCCGAGAACAAGGTGAATAGGGGGCTGGGATAGATCTCGGGATTCACCAGATAGAAGATACCGGACAAGGCCGCTGCAGATCCCAGCACCCCGGCGGTGATGCGCCAATCCATCATCTTACGGGCGATGAGATAAAGGCCGCACACAAAGATCAATAACGCGGAGGTTTCGCCCGCCGAGCCGACGACCGTGCCGGTTAGGAGTTGTACGGTGTCGGTTTGAATGTGTTCGAACTTCATCAGCGCCAATGGCGTGGCGCCGGTGAATCCGTCCGGAGCGACCCGCGCCACCCATTCGCCGATCGGTGTAGGGATCTGGAAGGGTGGAGTAAGGGTGGACGGAATAAATTCTGTAAAGCGGCCGGGCGCCATGGAGGGCGACCACGTGGTCATCGGCACGGTAAACGCCGCTTGAGCGAAGGCCCGGCCGACGAGGGCCGGATTCATTACGTTGTAGCCCAGGCCGCCGAAAAAGACCTTTCCGACCGACATGCCGAAGAAGCTTGCGACGGCCGCCATCCAAAGAGGAAACGCGGGCGGAAGCGTCAGGGCCAGCAGCAGGCCGGTAATGACCGCGCTCCAGTCATTGATGGTTGATGCCCGTCCCATGAATCGGCAGAAGAAGTGTTCCGTGCCGACGCATACGACGGTGCAGACGACCAACAGCGCCAGTGTGCTGATACCGAATTGGTACACCGAATAGGCGCATACGGGGAGGAGCGCATAGACGACGTGCCGCATGATCATGTCCACCGACATCGGCTGGCGCAGATGCGGCGAGGAACGCAGCTCGGCTTTGGGGCGCGGGGCGGTCATTTCCCCGCCGCCTTCAGTTCGCGATTCATGGCTTTGGAGACGCGGAAATATTGCACGAGCGGAATGCCCGCCGGGCAGACGTAACTGCAACAACCGCACTCAAAGCAGTCGAACAGGAAGAACTCGTCCATATCCAGGTACCGCCGTTTCACGGCCAGTTTGCCGAGCTGGCATGGATTCAGGTGCAGCGGGCAAGCCTCTACGCATTTGCCGCAATGGATGCACGGATAGGTCTTCGGGAGACGCTGCTCTTCAATATCCTCAGGCCGCATGACCAGGAAGCCGCCGCAGCCTTTGGTAATGGGCACGTCCAGCGAGGAAACGGTATCACCCATCATGGGACCGCCGGTAATGAGGTATCGGGCGCTGCCGTGATAGCCGAGTCGTTCGAGAATGAAACGCAGCGGCGTGCCGATGGGCACGAGGTAATTGCCCGGTTTATCAATGCCGGGCCCGGTTACGGTGACAACGCGGTCGATCACGCCGCGTTGCCAGGGCAGGAGCGCGCCGATCTGGGCGGTCGTCGCCACGTTATAGACCCCCAAACCGACGGCCGACGGATAACCGCCGGACGGTATTTCACGATTCACGAGCGCCTTGGCCAGCATCTTTTCCGCGCCCTGCGGATACTTGGTCGGCACAACCTTGACCGTAATGGAGCCGTCGGCCGGCAGCGCGCGTCGGACCGCTTCCGCCGCGTCGATCTTGTTGTCTTCCGTGCCGATGATGGCGCGTTCCGCGCCCATGGCCCGCATGAGGATGCGCGTGCCCATGACCAGATCTTCGGGTTGTTCAAGCATGAGCCGGTGATCAGTCGTCAGGTATGGTTCGCACTCGCAACCGTTGATCAGAATCGTGTCCACCTTGTGACCGGGCGGGGGAGATAGCTTTACATGGGTTGGGAATGCTGCGCCGCCGAGACCAACCAGTCCCGCGTCCTGCACACCCTGAATGATCTCCTTCGGCGACATGGCGTCGATGTCGCGGTGCGCGCCATACAGGATTTCCTGCGATTCGCCCGGATGGACCTTGAGAATGATGGCCGGTTTAAGCGGCCCTTTGGCCGTGGGGACCAGATCAATCCTTTTGATCGTGCCGGTAGCAGGCGCGTGGAGCGGGACGGACATGAACCCGTCGGCCCGCGCGATGGGTTCGCCGCGTACCACTTCCTGGCCCGGGTGCACAATAGGCACGGAGGGCTTGCCCGCATGCTGTGACAGCAGCAGGTTCAGTTCCGGCGGAAAGGCCAACCGTTGAATGGGTTTGCCCGCCGTATAATGCTTGTTCTCTTCGGGGTGGACCCCGTGTGAGAACGTGCCGGCCCGGAGGGAAGCTGGAATACGATTGGCTACGGCTTCTGACATTGCTGACCCATCTGATTTGGTATTCTCTCAAGGGTTCAGGGTTCAGGAGGCGAGGGATGCTGAACCCTGAACCCCGAACCCTGTCTCCCTCTCCTCACTGAAACTTCTCCGCGCGCTTGATCAACTTATCCAGACCCTTTTCGTTGGGATCCGGCGGGGTGCCCGGATGAATGCACTTACCGGTGCATTTCTCGGCCGAGCGCACGATGTCCTTGAACGGCCCGCCTTTCGGGTCCTTCACGTACGCCTTCTTCTCGTCGTCGTACGCGAAGATCTTCGGGTTGATGTTTACGCACTCATCGCACGAGGTGCACTCGTTCCGGTCAATCCAGACGGGTTCATGACCCGCCGCCGACGCTTTTCCCGCCGGTCCTCCGTCTCCAGGAGCTGTCGTCGCGCCGGCAGGTGTGGCCGCCACCATGTCTTGCAGGGCTCCCGCGCCGCCTTCGCCGCCCAGCATGGACATCAGGCCGGCGGCGAGTTTTTGGGCCGTTTCGGCGCGTACCTGTTGTGCGATCTGGTCGGGATCAACCTTCTTGACCAGCCCGGCCAACGCCTTGAGCGTGCGCCAGAAGTCGCGGCGCTCTTCGGTCGTGCGAACCAGTTCTTGTGCGACGAGTACGCGAATGAGTCGATTCTTTTTATTAACCGCCCACACGTATGGGAATAGCCCTTCGCGTTCATCGTCCGGGGTCTCGATGAATTCGGCGATCGGTACCATGTTCTCGTTCCAAGTATCCGGCGGTGCAACGCGGAAATGCTTTCGGAACCGCCCTTCGCCGACCGCGAAGTCGGCAAAGGTCATCGGCATCTCCATCTTCTGCGTGTTCCCTTCCTCGTCCTGATATTCCAGCGTGTACACGGGCCAATCGTCATCGATCGCGGGGTTGCCTTCGAGATCCAGGCAGTCCTCCCACACATCGCCGGCGTCAGGATCAAACCGAAGGATCGGGTAAGCCCGCGATTCGAGCGCCATCTTGCTGCGCGCGAACGTGGCCTCATCTCCGACGCCGTGTTCGGGTTGGCACACGGTATAAATGTTGAAGAGAGCGGGGCGGCGACAGTTAATGCCGTCGATGAACCCTTCAATCATCTGTGTATAGTTTGCGAGATTCGACTGATGTATGAACGCGGTGCGATGCGCCGCGCCGATCAGACTAATCTCTTTGCGGATCTCGGTTTTGCCGTGCCAGGCTTTGCCGTACGGCGCCATGTCGGATACCTGTCCCGTGAAGCCCGAGGTACAGGCCTGGCCGCCCGTGTTGGAGTAGACCTGCGTGTCGAGCACGAGAATCTTGACCGGGCGTCCGGACATCAGCGCCCGCGACAGGTTCTGGAAGCCGATGTCATACATCGCGCCATCGCCGCCGACCGCCACGACAGGCGGGCAGAGCAGAAATTCTTCGTCGGTGAACTTGTTCCAGTCGAAGTAGGTCAGCGATTCACGAACCTTTTCGTAGTTTTCGCCTTCCAGTTCCGCCTCCGCCATGCGAATGGCCTTAAAGCCGTCGCCCATCTTGACCATATGCCCTTCAAACAGGCCGATGGCAACGGAAGGCGCGTCTTGGAAGAGGTGATTCGTCCAGGGGAACGGATACGGATTGTAGGGGAACGATGAACCGTACACCGAGGAGCACCCCGTTGCGTTGGTGAAGCCCATATTCGCCCGACCTGTGTTCGTGGTGCCGACTTCGTAGTTCCACTTCAAGTCCTTCAACTGCTTGAGGAGGCCCGTCACCCAGGCAAGCCATTCCTGATCAAGCGGCGTGCCGGCCTTGCCTTCTTCCAGTTCGCCGGCCAGTTCGGCCAGTTTCAGGTCGCCTTGGCGATGCGCCTCAATGATCGTTTGAATCCGCGACGAATCGCTGATATCCACATTCTCCGCCAGCTTCATCTTGATGTGCTGTTCCAAGCGCGCGATGAGGTCCGTGATCCTTTCTACGTGTTTCTTCACGCGCCGCTGCATCAGTGTGGTGACCGTGGCCGTGAAGATGTGCAGGACCGACTTCTCGCCGCAGCCCGTGCAGGCGCCGTCGCCGCAGACCATGGATTGATACGCGGTCTTATCCATCAACAGCGTTTCCAGCGCGCCGATCTTCTCGTCGATGTCGTCGATGCGGATATATTCCGGCGGCGTGGTCGGCAGGTCCAGCCAGTAATCCCATTCGCGACGCAAGTCGGCGACGCTATCCGCCGTCTGGTCGACCGCGCGCAGGGCGTCGTCATCGCAGACATCGATACAGAGCATGCACCCCTTGCAGGTATAGGGATTGACGGTGATGGCATAGAGTCCGCCGGCCCCTTTTTGTTCTTTTTCTTTCTGGTTGTAATAGGGCTTGGTGAGCGCGAATTTGAATCCGCCCATGGAGGCGCGGAACCAGCCGAATTCCGTTTCGACTTCTTTGCGGTCCGCATCCGCCGTCTCCTCGATCGTGGCGGTGATGGCTTTGTCGAGCAGGGGTGCAACGTCCACCGCTTTCCCGTTTGCGCCGTCGGTCGAAGCGCGCAGTTTCTTTTCAACCGTCCGGCAGGCTTTTCGGAGATGTTTGACTTCGTGCCCGCTCTTTTCGACGCGTTTGATAGTCGTATTGAACGCGTCCATGACGCTGCACGCGATGCCAGGAATGGCGCTGTCCGGGCAGACCGTGAAACAATCGCTGCAGGCCGTGCAATTTTCCGGAATCCAGACCGGATGCTGGAAGCGGATTTGTGTCATGTCACGATAGACGCCGGTATTTGCCGGGATCAGGCTCATGGCATTGAAAGGATCGGCCAGGTTGTCATTTGGGCGGCCGCCGAGATAGAAGCAGCCGGTTTGTTCCCAGAACCGGTGGATGTCGGTCTTTCGATCGGGGCTGGCGGGCATACGTTTCAACATGATCGGAAGATTTGAGGCCTTCTTCAGTTCGTCGGCCTTATCTTTGACGATGGCCTTCTCGGTAATCTCCGTTATTTCGTCGAAGCCGCGCCGGACGACACGCAAGTTATCTTCCACCACGCGCGCGCCTTTGCTGCCGAACTTGCTT
>SKZA01000228.1 GCA_007127595.1 Kiritimatiellia bacterium | reverse complement strand
GCGCGGCGCGCGGAGGAGGCGTGGCAGCGTGGGGCGACGGAAGTGTGCATTCAGGGCGGGCTTCATCCCAAGATCAAGGGCGATCATTACCGGAACATCGTGATCGCCATCAAGGAGCGTGTGCCGGACATGCATATTCACGCCTTCTCGCCTTTCGAGATCTGGTTCGGCGCGAAGAAGCAGCGCTGTTCGCCGGAAGAATTCGTTCAGGACCTCAAAGATCATGGGCTGGGTTCCATGCCGGGCACGGCGGCGGAGATTCTCGACGTTGACGTACGAAAGAAGCTGACGCAGGACAAGCTGACAGCCGACGAATGGGTGCGTATCATCAAGGCCGCGCATTCCGTGGGGATGCCGACCACGTCCACGATCATGTACGGACATGTGGACGAGCCGCGTCATTGGGCGAATCACATTGCGTTGTTGCGGTCGATTCAACAGGAAACGGGCGGCTTTACGGAGTTGGTGCCGCTGGGCTTCATTCATTATGATTCGCCCATTTTTCAGGACGGCTACTGTCGGCCGGGGCCGACCTATGATGAAAACATCCACATGCACGCAGTGGCGCGACTGATGTTGAACGGCTGGATCGACAACCTGCAGGTGTCGTGGGTCAAGATGGGGCCGCAACTCGCGCAGGAAATGCTTTCGTATGGCGTGAATGATTTGGGCGGGACCTTGATGAACGAAAGTATTTCGCGCGCGTCGGGCGCGCCGCACGGACAGGAGATTACGCCGGCGGAAATGGTGCGGATCATTCGCGCGGCGGGCCGTAATCCGGTACGGCGCAATACGCTGTACGAGGTGGTCGAGCGCTACGACGACCACGATCCGGAAGAGTATGATCCATTGGTCATGCGCAGCGAGGTGCAGGCGCGGGCGGTGGATCAGGTGGCCGGGCCGCGGAAGGAATCCGGCGCCCTCGCGATGGAGCGGTAGGGTTGGATTTAAGTAAAGTCGAATACATTACAGAAAGGACAATGACATGAGCGGAAACAGTAAACGCATGGCCCTCTATCTACAGGACAAGCATTCTCTGCAGGACGGGATCAAGTATTGCCAATACGCCGAATCCAAGGGTTTCGAAGCGGTCTGGCAGGCGGAGTCGCGACTGGTCCGCGACGCCATCGTGCCCATGGCGGCCTTCGCGGCCACGACGACGAAGCTGAAGGTCGGCTCCGGCGTCATCAATAACTGGACGCGTAACATCGGCCTGTTGGCGTCGACGTTCCTGACGCTTGATGACCTGGCGCCTAACCGCGTCATCTGCGGTATCGGCGCGTGGTGGGATCCGCTGGCGCAGAATGTCGGTATCGATCGCAGCCGGCCGCTCAAAGCCATGCGCGAGACGGTGGAAGTGTTGCGGCGCCTGCTGAATATGGAAACGGTGACGTTCGACGGCGAGTTTCACAAGGTAAAGGGCATCAAACTGGACGTGGTCCATGGCAATACCAATCCGCGCAACGTCCCGATCATGATCGGTGCGACCGGGCCGAAAATGATGGAACTGACCGGCGAGATCGCGGACGGGGCCTGCCTGAATTACTGTGTGTCGCCCGACTATAATGATCAGGCGCTGGAATTGCTCGAGAAAGGCGCGAAAAAGGCGGGCCGTTCGTTGGACGATATCGATCGTCCGCAGTTGATCGTGTGCTCGGTCGATCATGACGAGAACAAGGCGCGCTACGCCGCCAAGTGGCTGTTGACGCAATACCTTGCCCAGCAGCCGCACATTGCCAAGGCGAGTAACACGCCTCAGGAAATTGTGGACAAGATTCAGGAAACGCTCGGTTGGCCGGCCACGAAGGAGCAGGTTGAAAAGGCGATGCAGTATGTGCCGGACGACCTGGTTGATCGCATTTCCGCCAGCGGCACGCCCGAACAGGCGAAGAAGAAGGTGCAGGAATACATCGATCACGGCTGCACATGCCCCATCCTTTATCCGATGGCGGACGACGTGCAGCTCATGATCGACACCTTCGCGGTGAATTGATGCCGCGTCATCAGTGTGCGGCCATCCATTCAGAACATGGAACAGAAGGTCGCAAAGGTAAGTGTGGTGTGAGTGAGCATGTAGCCCCTCACTCACAATCAACGTGGGGAATTCTCCATGATGGAGTACGCCCTGATTTTCATGCCTTTGCGAGCTTCTGTTCAAAGAGGGGCGGGCGCGAAAGTTCGTCATGAATGAAGAACGCTTGCAGGGCGTGGTCCTGTTCTCCGGCGGCGTGGGCGGGGCGAAACTGGTGGACGGGTTTGCCCGGCTTGAGCCGCGTTGTCGTTTGGACGTGATCGGGAATACGGGCGATGACGTGGAACAGCACGGACTTTGGGTGTCGCCCGACCTCGATATCGTTACCTACACGCTGGCCGGGATCGTGGACGACGCAAAGGGGTGGGGAATCAAGGGCGATACGTTCCGCACACTGGAGTATCTGAAGCGCTTGGGCGAAGACACGTGGATGAATCTCGGCGACCTCGACCTGGCCACACATATCCATCGCACGAAACAGCGCCGCGCCGGAGTGCGCCCGACGATCATTGCCGCTGAAATCGCACAGCAGCTCGGCGTGCGAAATGCGCGGGTCATGCCGCCGACGGACGACTTCCTGCAGACGATCGTCGAAACGGACGAAGGCGCGATGAACTTTCAGTACTATTACCTGAAAACGCGCTGCGGGCCGGAACCGCGCGACGTATGGTTTGACGGCGCCGACACGGCGCGTGCAACGCCGGAAGTATTGGACGCCATCCGATCGGCGGAATTGATTGTCCTTGCGCCCAGCAATCCGCTGGCCAGTATCGGGCCGATTCTGGCGGTACGCGAAGTGCGGGACACGTTGGCGTCGGCCTTCTCGTTTCGCGTAGCGGTTTCTCCCCTGGTGGGCGGGCAATCGTTGAAGGGACCGTCGGACCGCATGATGCGGGCCAAAGGATTTTCCTCGGACGCGATTGGTGTGGCGAAGTACTATGACGGCCTGATCGACGCGATCCTGATCGACGAAGCGGATCGAGAGCATCAGGCGGAACTTGAAGCGATGGGGTTGAAGGTCCGGGTGACGCGGACGGTGATGAAGAGCAAGGAAGACCGTGTCCGTTTGGCAGGAGAGATTGCAGAGTGGGCGACACCTGAGTGTTAGAAACGTCCAACATCGAACATGGAACGCTGAACATCGAAGTTCAACATTGGACGTTCGATGTTCAATGTTCGACGTTCAATCACGGCAGCCGAGTTTTGGGATAGGTTTGAGTAGCTCCCTGCTCCAGCAGGGAGCCGGTGCGAGATGGAAGGTTAAGCCAGCAGGAATATGAAAGACATCAACATTGTATTGCCAATCAAGGACCCGACGAACGCGAAGGAGCGTTTATCGTCGCTTCTCACATCGGAACAGCGGCGCGCGCTGGCCTTGCTGTTGATTGAGCAGACCCTGGCGTTCTTCAAAGACTTCACGTCTATCGCAAACATCCTGGTCGTGACGGATTCGGACCGCGTGGCAGGTCGCGCGGAGGAAGAAGGGTATTCCGTGCTCCGCGAAGAGACGGCCGAAGGCGAAACGGCCGCCGTCGAGAAGGCGACGCGCTGGAGCGTGGAACATGGGTTTCGGTCGCAGGTGGTGATCCCGGGCGATATGGCGGAACTGGACGCGGCCGAAATCCGGCGCTTGCTGACACAGGATCGACCTGATCCTTCCGTCATCCTGTGCCCGGCCACGGGCGACGACGGGACGAACGCGATCATGACGACGCCGCCCGACGTGTTGCGGTTCCGTTTTGGGGATCGCTCGTTCCCCGACTATGTCGAAAAGGCGCGCGACAAGGGCGTACCATGCTTCATTGTACGGCTCGACAGTCTTGTCCTGGACCTGGATACGCCGGACGACGTGCGCGCCCTGTTGCGCAACGGTCGAAACGCCGCACTCAAGAAGGTATTGGAAGAATGGGACATTCCGCGGAAATTATGATGCGCGCCGTGCCCGGCCTGCCGGAGATTCGCGCGGGCGATGACTTGGCGGCGATACTGGCGCAGGCGATGGAGGCGAGCGATCTCAAGCCGGTGTCGGGCGACATTCTGGTATTGGCGCATAAGGTCGTGTCCAAAGCGGAAGGGCGCGTTGTGCGATTGGATGACGTGCAGCCGTCAGCCGAAGCAAAGCGTTTGGCGGAAGAGGTGCGCAAGGAACCGGCGAAGGTCGAATTGATTCTGCGTGAGAGCCGGAAGATCCTGCGGATCAAACCGCCGACGACAGAGCGCGAGTCGGTAATGATCTGCCTGCACCGGCTTGGCCTGATCATGGCCAATGCCGGCATTGACGAATCCAACGTGCCGGATGAGCGGTCGGTGGTGTTGTTGCCGGAGGATCCCGACGCCAGCGCGCGCGCGTTACGCGAGGGGCTGCGCGAACGGTCCGGCGTCGCGCCTGGCGTTATCGTTTCCGATTCGTTTGGGCGTCCGTGGCGGATGGGATTGGTAAACGTGGCGATCGGGATCGCAGGCGTACCCGGTTTGGTGGACCTGACTGACACACCGGACGCGCATGGCAGGGTTTTGCGCGCGACGGTGCCGGCGTTCGCGGATGAAGTCGCGGCCGCCGCCGGCTTGCTGATGCATAAATCGGCGGGCACGCCGGCGGTCCTGGTGCGCGGCCTGAAGTGGGAGGAATCGGCAGACCCGACCTCGTCCATGCTTCGGGCGGAGGCGGACGATCTGTTCCGGTAGGAGTGTTAAACCACAGAGGACGCTGAAGAAGAGGAACGCAAAGGCGCAAAGTCCGCAAAGACGCAAAGTTGATAGGGAATGTTCAAAGGAGTGATCGATTGGCATATTCCTTTGCGTCTTTGCTTCTCCGCGCCTTTGCGTTCCTCTTCATGTGTCATTCTCCAGTGTTTCCGCAATCCGAATCATCTTGTTCTTGCCTCACATCAAATGACGACCTAGCATGCCCGGTTGTGTTGGCACATAAGAATAAAGGAGCTTTATGAAAATCGCATTGTTGGGTGGAACGGGACCGCAGGGGCGTGGATTGGCCTTGCGCTGGGCGTTGGCCGGAGTGGATGTCGTGGTCGGATCGCGTCAGCACGAGAAAGGGAAGCGCATTGCTGATGAACTGGCCGAGCGGTTGGGCGATGCGCCGGGCAAGATCACCGGCATGAGCAATGCCGAGGCGGTGGCCGAAGCGGAAGAATTCGTCGTGCTGGCCACGCCGTTTGCGGGGCATCAACCGACCATCGAGTCGCTCAAGGGCGGTTTGAAGGGCAAGGTACTCATTGATGTCGTTGTGCCGTTGGCGGAGGACAACGCGAAGAAATTTGTGGCGCCGCCCGAGGGCTCCGCAACGGAGCAGGCGCAGGCGATTCTTGGAGACGATACGCCCGTGGTCGGAGCCATTCATAACGTGTCGGCGCATGTGCTGGATCACGTGGATCAGCAGATCAACTGCGATGTCCTGATCTGTGGAAACAGCAAGGAAGCGAAAGATCGCGCCACGCCGCTCATCGAAAAGCTCGGGGTAAAGGTATACAATGCGGGTTTGGCGGTGAGCGCGCGCGCCATCGAGCACATGACGGCGATCCTGATTCGCCTCAACAGTTCGAAGGCGACGTCATTTAAGCACGCGGGCATTAAGGTCTGGGCGGAGAACGAGGGATAATCCCGCTTGCGGGTATCGACGATGATTAAGTTGCGTATGTTGGCTCCAAAAGAAGAGTTGGAATACCTCAAGGAAATACATGGGGAGGGGTACTCCAGGCTGTTCTCCGTGTTGATCGGCCATTTCGAGGTGCTGCAGAACCGTGCCCAGATGCTCTTGAGCCTGATTGCGATCTGTCTGACCATCACCGGCTTTTCGGGTCCTCAAATCGCGAAGTCGGGCGTGGCGGCGCAATCGTTGTTGGGGTTTGGTTTGTCCTTTGTCCTGTTGGCGGCGCTGATACTGGTCATGGGCCCGCTGCAGATGCGCTGGGGCACCCAGCGGCGGGCCGATACGGTGGACAATTCGTTGGTCGCCCTTATTGAGCGTCGAAACGCCCGTACCCGCAAATATCATGTGGCATCCGTCGTGTTGGTGGTGGGGTTGGCGGGGTACATGGGCAGTTTGTTGACCTTTATCTTGGGATTGTAATGACTAGGGCCTACCTCGTTATCCGTGTAATCAGTTATGTGCTGGGTATTGCAGCCGTCGTGATGATTCTCGGCAACTGGCGTCCCGATATTGGCTATCTCCTTCTGCTCCTGATGTTTGTACTGTTCGCCTGTTCCTATGTCCTGTACGCGTTGATCCGCCGGGGTCGGTAAAATATATGGGATTGCGGTATTGACACCGCCCGCCGCGCTGGCTATCT
>SKZA01000149.1 GCA_007127595.1 Kiritimatiellia bacterium | reverse complement strand
GATGAGGGCCAGCCCGCCCGCGGCGCCCGACTGAATCGCCAGCGGCACGAAGGTGAAGCTCGTGCCCTGTACGCTCAATAGGCCGGACCCGAGCGGGCCGAATCGGCGTACCTGAATGAAGGTCGTCACGCCCGACGTGAAAAGCGCCATGCTGACCAGCAAACCCGTTTCGGCAATCGACAGTCCGATTGCGCCGGCGATGATGAGGGGCGGGGTGACGATCCCGACGAACATCGCCAACACATGCTGAACGCCGCATAGAATCGTGACTTTCCAGTCCGTCCGTTCGTCGAGTCCGAGGAACATGTGCATCGCCTCCGTTTGGGTACGAAGCGACTTTAGGCAACGCGTCATAGACTGTAAATCCGTAATGACACCGGACAGGCGGGCAAACGCCCGTGGTACATCCTCCTATTCCAAAGCTGCAAATGTCATCCATGCATATAAATCATAATACAATTATGTGCGATTACTGCTATTTAGCCTACATAAATGTAGTGATGGATGGGGTTTCTGCGGCTTTTGTTCTTTTCCTGCTTTCCGTAATTATCTAGTATTTGGCGAGTTCCCAAATCTTGGGCCTGTGTAGTTCGGCAACTTGGCATGTGACCTGCTGTATGGAGTCGGCACGTTGACGTGCGTCGACAGGCATCCGCTTGGGCGACGCGCTGCGGCGGTAAAGTAGAACGTGAAGGTCCGATGAGTATGGGCTTCATGAACCCCCAATCAGGAGAAGAGACAATGACGATAGGGAATGCACGTTACGCGGCGGTGTCCGCAATCACATCATATAAACCGATTGAGAAGCCGTTGAACTTCCGCGATACGCCTTCCAAGGATATTTTCGGTCAGAACGTATTCAGCAACGCGGTCATGCGCGACCGGTTGCCCAAGGCGGTCTACAAGGCGTTGCAGCGCACCATTCGTGAAGGCCAAGTGCTTGACGCGAGCGTGGCCGATGCCGTCGCGACGGCGATGAAGGATTGGGCAATTGAGAAAGGCGCGACGCATTATGCGCACGTCTTCTATCCGCTGACCGGTGCAACCGCGCAGAAGCATGACAGCTTCCTGTCCCCGGACGGACAGGGCGGGGCGATCGCCGAATTTACCGGTACGCAGTTGATCCAAGGCGAACCGGACGCCTCCAGTTTTCCTTCGGGCGGCTTGCGTACGACGTTTGAAGCGCGTGGGTACACGGCCTGGGACGTCACCAGTCCGGCCTACATCCTTGAAAACCCGAACGGCACGACGCTCTGTATTCCGACCGCCTATTGTTCGTGGACGGGCGAGGCGCTGGATAAGAAGACGCCCGTGTTACGCTCCATGCAGGTATTGAACAAGCAGACGCAACGCATCCTGAAGCTGTTCGGTCACGAGAATCCGGGGCGCATTATTCCGACGGCGGGCGCGGAGCAGGAGTACTTCCTGGTGGATCGTAACTTCTTCTTTTCTCGTCCGGACCTCGTGGTGTCCGGTCGCACGCTCTTCGGCGCGCCCATGCCCAAAGGGCAGGAACTGGAAGCCAATTACTTCGGCGTCATTCCCGAACGCGTATTGGCCTTCATGCTCGAGGCCGAACGCGAATTGTACAAGCTCGGTGTGCCCGTCAAGACCCGCCATAACGAAGTCGCGCCGGGCCAGTTTGAGGTCGCGCCGGTCTTCGAAAACGCGAACGTGTCGACGGACCATCAGCAGTTGGTCATGATCACGCTGCAACGCGTGGCGCACAAGTATGGGATGGCCTGCCTCCTGCACGAGAAACCGTTTGCGGGTGTCAACGGGTCCGGCAAGCACCTGAACTGGTCGCTGGGCACCGAGGACATGAACCTGCTGGAGCCGGGGGATACGCCCCACGAAAACGCGCAGTTCCTTGTCTTCTGCACGGCGGTCATTCGCGCGGTGCACAAGTACAGCGAATTGCTGCGCGCGTCGATCGCCCACGCGGGTAACGATCATCGTCTCGGGGCCAACGAGGCGCCGCCGGCCATCATCTCGATCTTCCTGGGCGAACAGCTCACGGACGTCTATGAGCAGCTCGAACGCGGCGGGGCCAAGAAGTCGAAGAAGCCCGGCACGTTGCAGGTCGGTGTGGATACCTTGCCGGATCTGCCGCGTCATGCGGGTGACCGGAACCGGACCAGTCCGTTTGCCTTCACCGGCAACAAGTTCGAATTCCGCGCCGTCGGCTCCAGTCAGTCGATTGCCGGTCCGCTGGTCATTCTCAACACCATCGTAGCCGAGAGCCTGGATTACATGGCCACGGAACTGGAAAAGGCCACGAAAGGTGATCCGAAGAAGTTGAACGCCGCCGTGCAGAAATTGCTTCAGAAGGTGATCAAAGAGCACAAGGCCATCATCTTCAACGGCGACAACTACGCCGATGCGTGGCAGAAGGAAGCGGCCAAGCGCGGCTTGCCGAACCTGAAGAATACGGCTGACGTCATGGCCGTTGTAGGCAAGAAGGAGAACGCGGAGGTGTTGGCGAAGTACAAGGTCTTGTCGAAACGGGAATTCGATAGCCGCAACGAGATCTATACCGAGAAGTACGTTGCGGACATCACCACGGAAGCCTTGAGCTGTCTCGAAATCGCCAAGACGATGATCTTGCCGGCCGCGTACCGTTATCAGGGTATTCTTGCTTCCACGGCGGCGTCGCTGAAAGCTGCCGGCAAGGATGCCGACACGCGTTCGCTCGACAAAGTCAGCGCGTTGGTTTCCGAGCTGGAAGATCGCGTAGAGGTCTTGGACAAGGCCGTCGCGAGCGAACCCAAGGGCGGCGTGGTCAAGCATGCGTTGCATTGTCGCAATGAGATCTTCCCCGCGTCCGAGGCCGTACGGGAAACCAGCGACGCGCTGGAAGAACTCGTCGCGGACGATCTCTGGCCGTTGCCGACGTATCAGGAAATGCTGTTCATCAAGTAAACAGCGTGATCAAACGAAAATAGAAAGGGCCCGCCACTCGGCGGGCCTTTTCTTTGTTCGGATCCCCGCGCCTACAGGATCGCACCCCAAGGTGCGACATGATTTTGTCACACGTGTGACAAAATCATGTCGCATCAGATGACAGGGTGTGTCGAAGGTCCATGCGCCATTCATGATGGGTGTTCGGGGTGAAACTTGACCCGCTGCAAGTCTTATGTCATGAGGACAACATGTCGAGATATCCATGGCGAAGCGTTTTGGCCTTCCTTCTACTGATTGTGTGCGGTCCGCTCTCCGCATCCGCCTATGACGTGCGCGATTACGAAGAGGCGGGTGGTTTCAGCTTCGCACTGGTTGGCGATCCAGGCCGCGACGTGTACGGCGCCGGCTTCGAATCCGGTGTGTGGCTGACGGGGACACCGGTTTTCGGCGAGATCTTCGGGCACTGGCTTGCTAATCGGCTACAGGACGGAAACTATTACAGTGTCGGCATTACGCTCCGCCTGATGCCGCGCTGGGATGTCGCGCCGTTTGTAGGCGGGGGCGGAAGCTACAACGGCCTGACGTCGGACCGGAACCGGCGCATCATCGGCGATCCGGATTTTCGCGAAACGGACAGCTCCTACGGGAAGGGGCACGCAGAAGGCGGCGCGCGCATCTGGTTCGGTCCTGAACGTCTTCACTTCTTCGAAGCAAGCTATCGATATCATTGGACCGAAACGGGGTCCGACTTCAATTACGGTTGGATCGCCATTGAATACGGTCAGCTCTTCTAACAGCCTGATATCTACAAGAATTAAAGATCGACAAGCCGCACTCCGTAAGGCTAGATACACCGCCCGTAAGAAAACGTTTCAACAAACTGGGAAAGGGTCCTCTCGTGGAATTTACTCGTGAAAGTGGTGTGCTGCTTCATCCTACCTCTCTCCCCGGGAAATACGGCATCGGCGAAATTGGTCCGGAGGCCTATGCCTTCGCCGATAAGCTCGAACAGATGGGCCAGAGGCTCTGGCAAATTCTGCCGCACGGCCCCACCAGCTACGGCGACTCGCCGTACCAGTCGCTTTCCACGTTTGCCGGCAATCATTTGCTGATCAGTTTTGATCAACTCGTTAAAGACAAATTCCTGAACCCCGCCAAACTCAAAGGCTTCCCCGAATTCCCGGCGGAAACGGTCGATTACGGGCCTGTCATTGAAGCGCGCATGGAAATCCTGCAGTCCGTATGTCGCGCCTTTGTGCGAAATGCCTCCGAAAATCGCAAACGCGCCTTCCGAAAATTCTGCGATCGCGAAGCCGATTGGCTGGACGACTACGCACTGTTCTACGCCTTGAAAGACGCGCACGACCTGCGGCCCTGGACCGAATGGCCCGAGGAACTCGCCCTTCGCGATCCCGACGCTCTCAAGAAGGCCCGGCGCAAATACGCCACCGCCATACGGAACGTAAAGATCCTGCAATTCCTCTTTGATCTGCAGTGGAAGAAACTACGCGCTTACTGTCATCGCAAAGGGATTCGTCTCGTAGGCGATATCCCGATCTTCGTCGCACACGATAGCGCGGATGTCTGGGCCAACCCGGAACTTTATTTCCTCGACGGCAAGGGTGAACCGATCGTCATCGCCGGCGTGCCGCCCGATTACTTCAGCGCGACGGGACAACGTTGGGGCAATCCGTTGTATCGCTGGGATATCCATCAGCATACCGGCTACGATTGGTGGATTCGCCGGATCAAAAAGATCTTCGAGATGGTCGATATTGTGCGTATCGACCATTTCCGCGGCTTCGAAGCGTACTGGGAAATTCCCGCACACGAAGAAACCGCCATCAACGGGCGCTGGGTCGAAGGGCCGGGCGAAGATGTTTTTGATGCCATGATCAAAGCCGTCGGCCAGCTACCGATCATTGCCGAAGACCTCGGCGTGATCACCCCGGGAGTGGAGGCCCTGCGCGACAAGTACCACTTTCCCGGCATGCGCATCCTGCAATTCGCCTTCGGCAACGACGCCAAGGCTTCCGATTACCGTCCCGAAAACTACCCGCCGAATTGTGTCGTCTATACCGGGACCCACGACAACGACACCACCGTCGGTTGGTTCTGGAGCGAGGCGGGCGAAAACAGCACGCGCACTCAAGAAGAGATCGAGCAGGAGCGCCGAACCATCCTCGCGTATGTCGGCACCGACGGCAGCGAAATCCATTGGGACCTCATCGCTGTGGGCTGTAAATCCAAGGCTAACACCGCCGTTTTCCCCCTGCAGGACCTGTTGGGCCTCGGTTCCGAAGCCCGCATGAACGTGCCGGGCGTCGAAGGCGGCAACTGGCGTTGGCGCTTTACCTGGGACCAACTCACCCCTGAAATCATGCAGCGCATGTACGATATTACCCACTGGTCCGGCCGAATTCGGTGACCTGTGAATAAATATGTCCAAGCCAGCGTCTAACCCGGTGAATGCGGACGGTGAACCGATTGATGTTCCCGTTCTGGTACAACAAGCGCGAAACGGCGACGAAAGCGCGTTTGGGGAATTGATGCAGGCGTATCATCAGCGCGTATACGGCATCCTCGTCGGCATGGTCCGGAATCCGGACGATGCCGGGGACCTCGCGCAACAGACGTGGATCAAGGTCTGGAACAAGTTGGACACGTTCAAGGGCGACGCGGATTTCTACACATGGCTGTACCGCGTGACCACGTTCGTGGGGCTGGATTTCATTCGCAAACGCAACCGCAAACGCGAAGTGGAAATGCTTGATGAGCTGGCGCCCGAGCGCGACCCGGATTCTGAAATGGCCCCGAGCCTGACGTCCCGACCGGATCAGGCCGCGCAGCAAACCGAAGTTCGGGACGTGTTCGACGCAGCGTTGGACACGTTATCGCCGGAACATCGAACCGCGCTGATGTTGCGCGAGGTTGAAGGGCTCTCGTACGACGAGATCGCGAAGGTCATGAAATGCCGGCGCGGCACAGTCATGTCCCGCATCTTTTACGCGCGAAAAAGCATGCAGGAAAAACTGAAGGAACTACGATGAACAGGCTCAAGGCGGAACAATGGTTAAGCATGGCGCTCGACGGCGAGTTATCGTCGCGACGGCGCGCCAAACTCGAGGCCTACCTCGCCGCACATCCCGAGTTGGCCGACTTGCAAGCGGAATGGCGGGCGATCGGCGAGCGGGTCCGCGTGCAGGCGCACGCAGCGCCGCAAACGCCCGAGGCCGCCTGGCAGGATGTGCGCCGCGCCATCCGTCTGCAAGGGGAACAACCGCACCGTGAGGAGGCGGAGTGGGGGCTTCTGCAGGGCCGCATGAAATGGGCGGGTGCCATCGCCGCCGCCGTTCTGGTCATGATCGGCGCGTGGGCGTTGTTACGCACGCCCGATCCCTCGATCTGGGCGCCCGTAGCCGCCGCCGACCGTACGGAAGTCGAATGGGTGGAAACGGATTTGCCTGACGCCATGTCCAT
>SKZA01000058.1 GCA_007127595.1 Kiritimatiellia bacterium | reverse complement strand
GCGGATGTTTCTTAAGCAGCGCATCCCAATCCGCAAGTGCGTCTTCGTGCCGTTCCTCCACCGCCATGCAATAAGCCGCGGCGAACAACGCGTGCGCCGCCATCTCATCCTCCGGGAACTGTTCCGCGAGGGTCCGGTACATGCGCGCCGCCTCGCCGTAATCGCGCCGATTCTGCAGCAGACGCGCAAGGCGATACAACGCCTTCGGGGCGCGTGCCCCATCCGGATCGGCTTCGAGCAACAGGCGATAATACTGCACGGCATCGTCGTCGCGGCCCACGCGCGCATAGGATTCGGCCAAGAGCCAATACACGTCCTCGCGAATCAGGTCGTCGGGATCGATCCTTTCCGCGTGAGCCAACGCTTCATCGAAGCGGTCCTGCCGGAAATCGATCAGCGCCGCCTCGTACCGCGCCACACGCGCGAGTTCGTGATCGGCATGATCCGCCAGCAACCGTTCATACGTCTCGCGAGCCGCGTCCGGTTTCAGCAGTTGCCGCTGCGCGTTGGCCAGCAGATACAGCCATTCCGCACGGCGCGCGACGCGGTCGGGATCGTCCGAAGCCGTTTCCGCCAGGGCCTGCGCGTCGGCGTGACGTCCGGCGTTGTGAAACGCCCAACCCGCCTGCAGCGCCGCCTCGCGGGCGCGGCGCGTATCGGCAAACTCGGCTCGCAATCGGGCAAAGAGATCGGCGCTGCGCACGTAATCGCCTTCCTCGAAATGCCATTCGGCCATGCGCGCAACCGCTTCTGCGCCCGCGTCGGTTGTCGGCGGGTCCTCTGCGACGCGTTCAAGCAGCGGCAACACATCGGCCACGCGCTCGGGGCGCGGCGCATACAGTTCAGCCAGTTCCAACGCGGCAAACGCGGCAAACGGGGAATCGGCGTGCTGTTCCAATACCGTCTGGAAATCCTGTTTCGCGGCATCGACGTCCTGTTCTCGGCGCGCCGCGTAACCGCGATAATAGTGGGCGGGCCCGGCCAGGTACGCGGGCGGCTCGGTCTCCAGGAATTCCGTGAACAAGCGCACGGCGTCGGCGTGGCGATCCAGGGTGATGGAAACTTCAGCGCGTCGGAACGCCGCGCGCGGCGCCGTGGCGCTGTCCGGATGTTCACGCAGCAAACGGAAATAGAATCGTTCCGCCGCCTGCGGGTTGCCGAGACGGCGATGACATTCACCGATACGGTACAGGACCACGTCCATACGCTCGAAGTCTTCCGCCTCGCGCGACAACGCGAGATACTCGTCCAGCGCCAGATCGTACAGGCCGCGCGCGTAGAGGCCGTCCGCGAAATGCATCTGTTCGGAAGGCGGCAGCGCCGACGCGGGAACGGCAAGGAGGAAGGGGAGAAGCAAGGAAATGAGAAATCGAGACATGGCCGGGGTTCAGGGTTCAGGGTTCAGGTGGGAACTTCGTTCTAAACTTACTCTTAATCTCATTCTCAATTCATCATCTCGAAATTTGAACAGAAGCTCGCAAAGTACGAGGCGGTGGGAATGGACTCCTTGAGTCAGGCCGATGCCTTCAGCTTTTTTATTGTTGTTGAGGAAAATGCCCTGTCCGGCCACTGACTACGGGATATCCAACACCCTCCCCCTAACAAAAAAACAAATGGCACTGGCCTGACTCATGAACTCAATCTATCCGCCAAAGTCTCCGCGACCTCCTGTTCAAAATTCAAATGGGCTCGCCCTGACTCAAGACGCCCGCTCCCATCGCCCCATACTTTGCGAGCTTCTGTTCAAAAAAAGTTACCGTTCCGGGACGCCGGTCGCGAACGAGATGTTCCAGATATCCGCCTGACGGCACAGGTCCAGGACACTAATGACGTGCTCGTATTCCGTTCGGCGATCCGCGCGGATCAACACCGGCTGGCCCGGGAACATGTCGGCCACGCGCCCCAACATATCCGCCAACTGCGCTTCGGTCACCGGCTGCGCATTGACCACCAACCCGCCATCGGCGCGGATGTTAATGACGATCTCGCCCGGCAATCGTTCCGGTATCTGGCCGGTTTCCGCCGTCGGCAACGTGATGTCGATCTCGGTTTCCCACTGCGCGAAGATCTGGCTGGTCATGAAGAAGCAGAGCAGGAGAAAGACCACATCAATCATCGGGGCCAACTGAAACCCGACCGCATCCGGTTTAATCTGTTTCCTGAAATTCATCTGTACTTATTCACATCTTCTTGGAGGGGCACGCTTCCGCGTGCCCGCGGGCAAGCAGAAGCTTGCCCCTCCAACAAGAAACCCAACTGTCCCACCGTCCAACTGTCCGACTTCTCACGTCTCACGTCTTACTTCTCACTTCTTACTCCTCATCAACTGTGTCAGCAGATCCGCCGACACCGTTTCCAGGCGTGCGATCAGTTTGCCTGCGCGGCCGCGGAAGTACGCGTAGAAGATCATGGCCGGGATACCGACCAGTAGGCCCGCCGCCGTCGTGACCAGCGCCTGTGACACGCCTTGCGCGAGATAGATCGGCTTCGCGCGCGCCAGATCCAACGCGACCGCATTGAACGCCGCCAACATGCCCAGCACCGTGCCGAGCAGACCGATCATCGGCGCAATCACGCCGATATCGAGCAGGTAATGCGTCTGATTCTGGATCATCGCCGACTGGCGACTGCCTTCCCCTTCGATGATTTCCTTCATCATGCCCGGATCGGGTTCTTCGGTGTTTTCCGTATAATCCAGCGCCGCCAACGTCACCGCGCCCACGGGGGACGGCTTGTTGCGGCAGGCCATGCGCGCGCCTTCGAGATTGCCTTCCGCGATGAGGCGACTCACTTCCAGGGTGAATTCCTTCGGCGTTATCTGATCTTCGCGCAGCACGATAAAAAAGTAGACGATCAACGCCACGCCCGCCAAAGACATCAGGCCCAGCACATACATGATCCAGCCGCCCGTTTGGATGATTTCGCCGATGGTCATGCTTTGCGCCATGGGTTCGGCGGCTTCGGCGAAGGCGATGCCCGGAGTCAATAGCAGCGCGGCGAACAGGGTGCGGGTGATGAGCGTGTATGCGTTCATGTCGATGTAGAGGGTTTCAGGGTTCGGGGTCCGGGTTTCAGGGTTCAGGGTTCAGGGTTCGGAAAACACTCGCATTTGTAAGGTGTCGGGCCGCGTGGGTCAAGCACGGGGGCAAGGCCGACTACCTCTTGCAAATGCTTTTTTTTGAACAGAAGCGCGCAGAGACGTTGGCGATGAGGCTTGAGCTCATGAGTCAGGCCGGGCCACAGATTTTTTTGAACAGAAGCGCGCAAAGTATGGGGCGGTAGGGGCGGGAGTCTTGAGTCAGGGCAAGCCCATTTGAATTTTGAACAGGAGGCCGCGGAGACAGTGGCGATGAGGATTGAGCTCATGAATCAGGCCGGAGCCATTGATTTTTTTATGTTGGGGGAGGGTGTTGGGGGTTCAGTAGCCCGTGATCGGAAAGGGTATTTTCCTCAACAACATTAACAACAAGCTGCAAGGCTTGGCCCGACTCAAGGTGCCCATTATTTCCGGCTCGTACTTTGCGAGCTTCTGTTCAAGTTTTGAAATAATGAATCGAGAGTAAGGTGAAGAATATGTGTTAGAACGAAGTTCGCCCAGAACCCGTGTCTCGCATCTCGCATCTCGTATCCCGTATCCCGTATCTCGCCAGAAGCGGGTCGAGTAAGGGTATCCGAGTACGTGTGGCGCGTAAGTGTACAGACTCCCCCCACTCTTACTCGGCTACACTTACCCGTCTACCCTTACGCGACCAACTTACCCGAACACCCACCGTCCAACTGTCCCACCGTCCAACCGTCCGACTTCTTACTTCTTACTTCTTACTTCTTACTTCTCACGTCTCACTCTTCCCCCCCTTTTTCCTTCCACAAGCTCGCAGAAACGGGGTATATTGACTTCAAAGATCGCGATTGAACAAATCGGGAGCGGATCGTGTATAATGAAGGTATTTGAGACCAAAATGAATGAGACTTTTGTTGACAGCCGAGGCCGCGCTGCGCGCCGGCGTTCGGGTTTTACCATTGTTGAGCTCCTGACCGTCATCCTGCTCATGGCCATTCTCGGCGCGATTGTCCTCGGCATTGCAGGCTATGCGGGCCGCCGGGCCAGCGACGCGGAGGCGCGCGCGGACCTGCAACTCCTGCGCAACGCGCTTACCGAGTACCGCGTGCATTTCGGCCTGTATCCGCAGCAAGACATTACAACCGTTGAAGGCTGGGAAAGCTTTGAGGAAGTCTTTCTGAATTACGTGGATGAAGTGAAATTCGAGGATCCTTGGGGCAACGCCTATCAGTATCACACACGCGGCCGACTCTCTTATGATCTGTGGTCCTGGGGACCCACGGGAGATGAGGAAGAGTACGACATCATTCGTTAATATGGGGAAAACGGTCATGACATTCAAAGAAACGCATCGCACACGGTCTTCTGTAAGCGGCTTCACCCTGATCGAACTCATGGTCGTGATAGCCATCATTGGGATTCTGGCGGCCATTACGATCCCCGTCATTGGGCGGGCTATGGAAAGCGCCAAGCGCGCACAGGCGAGCACCGAAATATCGTCCCTGGATACGGCCGTACGAGCCTACTATAACGAGTATAGTCGGTTTCCGCATCAAGCCGCAGGGATCAATGAATATATCGGCGGCAATGCCAACCTGATGAACGTGCTCCGCGCGCGCGACGGCGAAGGCAACGTGAATCATGCGAACAATCCGCGCCGGATCATGTTTATTGAGACGACCGAACACAGCATGGATGAGGGCAACTTCATAGACCCATGGGAGCAGCCCTATAATGTCGCCGTAGACCTCAATTTCTCAGGAGAAATCTCCGTAGGCGACGATACCGTGGAACGGCTTGTGGCGGTCTGGTCCGAGGGGAATCCCGAAGATGACCCGCCCCGCCGCATCCAATCGTGGTAGCACGCATAATGAACACGCATCCAAGAAACGCAGGCTTCACACTGGTCGAGCTGATGGTCGTAATCGGCCTGATCGGCCTGTTGCTGGTGTTTGCCATCCCGACGTTCCAGGCCGCCACCCGTGGCGGCAATTTGCGAACGGCCGTGTTTCAATTGAATTCAGCCCTATCGCTTGGGCGGCAAACCGCCATCACCTCCAGGCAAGTCGTGCATGTGCTGTTTCCGGACGATGCGGCCCCGCTGTATAGCGGCGATAACCGAGCTCATGTCGAAAAAGCCTTTCGTGCTTTTGCCCTTCACGGATCACGCGACGGCTACATGGGGGAATGGCACATGTTGCCCCCCAGCGTGGTCTTCGAACCGGACTTGGGTACACAGGCTGACCCCTACCCGCGCAACATGTTCAACCTGGAACACAGCCCCGGCAATTTCATCTACATGACGTCCCTTGCCGATGGCGTGCGCTTCCCCGACAATGACGGAGATGTCGTGGAGATGTTTGCGCTCGTGTTCAGAGCGGATGGAACCATGTCGGGCGGCAGCGTGCAACCCACCGTGTACCTGGCGGAGGGCTGGACGGAATATGATGTCGAAACCGGGACACTGAATAACTTGGCGGTTCACGACCATCTCCCGTTGCGCGGCATAACGTTCAACGCCATCACCGGACAATCCATGATTCGAGAATTCGATGCACCCAATCCGTAGAGCTCAGCATATTTCACCGCCGCGGGCCGCACTCTGTGGCGACGCCGGTTTCACGCTGATGGAAATCGCCTTGTCGATTCTCGTCATCAGCATCGGGCTCATGGCCGTGTTCGCCCTGTTCCCGGCCGGCATGTCGGCCAATAAACATGCCGTGGACGACACGTACGCCGCCATGTTCGCCGAAGAGGTCTTTCACGGCGCGCGCGGACAGGCGGCCATGAACTGGGGGAACATTGAAAACATGCAAATCCCCCCGCGCTCGTCCGATATGTGGGCGGATTTGGCGCAACAGGTCGTCATTGCCAATGAAGCGGATTTTCGAACCATCGAATACAACCCGGCCGACGTAGAAGACCTCACGGACTACGCCGTGCGCTATCGTTTTACGGTGGAATCGATCAATGATAACCGGGCTTATGCCCTGCTGGAAGTGTTGGCGGGCGCATTTGGCCCGACCGATGACCCGATTCTTTTCTATACAGAGTTCTTCAATTCATCTCCTGCGCCATGATGAACATGCAACGCCACACGAAAATCGTCGGTTTTACGCTCATCGAACTGCTTGCAGCCATGGGCATTCTTGTGCTGATCGTGCTCATGATGTCCCGGGTCTTTACGGACTCCACCCGCATGTGGGAGCTCGGGACCAAACGCGTCGAAGGCGCGCAGGAGGCGCGCGCCGTGATGGACTTCCTCGTCCGCGAGATCTCTCAGGCCATTGCCGACGACCAAATCTCGTTCCGTAGCCACAGTGAAGTAGGTCCTGAAAGTCTTAGTGTCTCAACATTTGGCCTTGAT
>SKZA01000023.1 GCA_007127595.1 Kiritimatiellia bacterium | reverse complement strand
TACATCGTGAGTTGGCCTGGCTCTTCCAACACAAGATCGGAGGCGACCTCGATCAGGCGCATATGCATTACAAATTCGCTTGGGCCATCGAAATGGAGCGACTTTTTGACGGCCCACGCCCGGACTATGACGCGCTTGACCGCACGCCGCCCGGACGTGCCGCACTTTTGCGGATCCCGGGCATGTCCGAACTCGTGGACAAATTGCGGGCGGCCGGTTTTGAGCCGTTTTCCTATCAATGGCCGGATTCCGAACGTTTGCCGGCCATGCTGGACATTTTGCGGGACCATCCGTCGGGCGGGGTGCTTTTGCAGCACATACGGCTGCGGATGTTGGTTGACCGATATCGCCTGATACCGGAACGCATGCGCCGTGTCGAAGAACAATACGGCCCGCTGGACTGGCGCATGCCGCAAGCGCATGCGATCTATTGGGCGTGGAACGGCCTGCCCTACGCGGAAGGGTTCGAGTTGCGGATACTGGATCGCATGATCTTCCAAAGTCTTTCGGACGCCTTTCGACAGGGACGATTCTTTTACGACGCCGAGGAAGAGTTGTTCATCCCGAGCCCACATCCCGACCTCCTGCCCTACGCCATGCGCGCGTATGCGGAGTCCGTCGAACGATACGATGACCAAGGCATGCGCACTGCGCACCTTAACTTCCTGCATCACGCCTTGACCATTCTCTACATGCATCATCGCATCACGGAAGCGCACATGGTCTATGAGGAAATTCGCCGTCGGTATCCGTCCGATGCCACGGAACAGGAAGTGGAGGCTTATGTTATCGCTCTGTTCGTTGAGCAAATAGAAGACCTCACACAGGAGGAGGCCCGCGCTTTTGTTGAAGGCATGTTGTCTCAAAGCTATTTCTGGTTGGCCCTCGGCCGCGAAGAACGTGCGCGCGGGTATAATCGTATTGCTCGACAGATGTGGCACTTCTACATGGATCCCTTGCAGGATGATCCAATAGTAATGGAGCGAGTCGGCCTTCCGCCCATCGAGCACATGAGCCGCCGTGCGCTCGAACACGTGCGCGATTCATTTCAGTCACGCGCCGCGCAGACACGATTACGGGAAGAGAGGCTGGAGCGATAACCGACTAGACCTATCCCATAACCGAATTGCGGCTCCGCGGAGCGTCGCCCTCCATCAGAATTTCAAAGGACTCTCTGGGCAAGTGGAGGGCGAGGCTCCCGCCGAGCCGGGTCTTGGGATAGGTTCTAGTGTGGTGTCTCGGAAGTTCCTTGTATTATTGATAAACGCTTACGAGTGGATATTCCCCTTGGAGGGACGCGCTTCTGCGCGTCCGGGTCACGCGGAAGCGTGACCCTCCAACGTAAGGTTAATTCCCGGACACCACACTAGCAGTCCCTTGCATAATACGCTTTGGTCGTGTCACCCACCGTTTTACGGCAGCGGCTACGCCTTTGTTTCCACCACTCCACCCCTCCAACACTCCATCCCCCCCTCGACTCCACTCCTCCACCCATTCCGACGCTTGCCTAATGGCAAGCATTTTCATATCCTTTGCGTTTTGATAGATATCGAGTCATGAGTGCAGGTGATATATTCTTTCTGGTCTTTGCCGTTCTTGGCGGTTTGGCGTTGTTTATCTTCGGCATGAACGTCATGACGGACGGGTTGCGCCAGGCGGCGGGGAGTCGTCTGCGCGATATCCTCACACGCACCACGGCGAATCGATATGCCGGCATCGGGCTGGGCAGCGTGCTGGGCCTTCTGATCCACAGCAGCGGGACGTCCGTCATGCTCGTCGGTTTTGTGAACGCCGGTCTCATGACGCTGGTCCAAGCCATCCCGGTCGTGCTTGGAGCCAATATCGGGACAACGATCTCGATGCAGGCGATCTCATTCCGGCTCGGTGACTACGCATTCTTTATCATCACGATGGGCTTTATCCTGCGTATGGTCGCTCCGTCTTTGCGTTTCAAGCAATTCGGTACCGCATTACTGGGATTTGGGCTTCTGTTCCTCGGCATGACAATCATGAGCGATGCCGTGAAGCCGCATCGCGAAACCTTGGCGCCCCTACTGGAAGGCATCAGCGCGGATACTTGGAGAGGCATGATCCTCGGCGTACTCCTGGCGACGGCGATTACCGCGGTCATCCAAAGTAGCGGCGCTACCATCGGCATGTGTTTCGCGCTGATCCAAGCAGGGGTCTTCACGTCAATCGAACAAACCTTTCCAATTGTGCTTGGGGCCCATATCGGCACCTGTGCCACCGCCCTCCTCAGCAGCATCGGCGCCAACATTCAGGCGCGCCGCTGCGCCTTTTCGCACTTGCTCTTCAACGTATTCAATGTGGCGCTCGCCCTTATGGCGAAGGGCTTCTTTCTGTGGTTGATCCCTTTGACCTCCGACGATGTGCTGCGTCAAACCGCCAACATGCATACGGCCGTGATGTTGGTGGCTGCGATCATTATTATTCCCGTGACCCCCTGGTTTGAGCGCGTGATTCTATGGATTATGCGCAGCCGTAAACCCGAACCGCAGCCGAGCTATCTGGATGAGGGTTTGCTGGACTATCCGGAAAAGGCGTTGGAAGCGTCGATCCTCGAGCTGCAACGGGTCGCGCGCATCTGCGCGCGTAGCCTTGTGATCAGCGCCGAGACCCTACTCTTCGCGCACGATCGCAAGATGATCATGGAGATCAAGCGCAATGAAAAGGTGGTCAACGAAGTCAAGATCTCCATGAAAGATTACCTGACGCTATTGACCAGTCGCTAACTCTCCAGGCGACAGGCCATTCTCATTCAACACGTCGACCGGTGCATGATCGATCTTGAGCGTATCGGCGACCATATCGACGCAATCTGCGATCTCTCCCTGCGTCGGATGAAGATTCCGGACGCCTTGGTCGACCGCGAGTCACTCGATCTGGTTTTCGATTTGTATGCAAAAGCGCTGAAGATCTTTCGGGCCGTCATCGAGTCCCTTGACCCCGAGCGCAAAGACATTCAGAAAATGGCGGAAAAGATTCTGCGCATGCGCGACGCGTATGTCCTGCAAAGCATGAACACGAAGGCGGCCTTCACGGATAAAGTGGCGCAACGCATCATCACGCCCATTGGCGGATTCTATTTCAGCGAATACATCGCGGCCCTCGACCGCATTGTGAAGCATTCAAAAAGTATTGCGCTGGCCGAACGGCAACCACAGTTCTGGATCAAGCGCAAGAAGCTGGATCGACCGGCTTCAAAGGCCCCGGATGTGGAGCGCCCCACCCTGGTGGATCCGCACGACTTTCTCGACCGCCTCCAATCGGAAGAGTATTTGTAGGATCACAACAACGCTTCGTACGATCCGGACTCCTTCAGTTTCTCAACCAGCTTCTTCACGTCCTGTGCGCGATCGCGCGGACAGATCAACGTCACGCCCTCCGCCTGTACCACCACCAGGTCCTTTACACCGATCAGTGCGGTCAAGTGATCCTTCGAATAGACGATGTTGGATTCGGCCTCGACCGCTTCACACGAACCAATCGCCACATTGCCGTCTGCATTGCGCTCAAAGTGGTTCTCCAAAGCGGGCCATGACCCTACGTCGTCCCATGCAAAGGTCCCGCGCACCATGAGGATATTGTCCGCCTTTTCCATCAACGCATAATCGATCGATATCTTCTCCAGTTGATCGTATTCACGCGCCAGTTCCGGGAGAAACTCTGGGGTATTCACGACCGGCGCCAGCCGGTCCATCATGTCCGCCAGCGGCGGGCGATGCTGCCGTAGCGCCTTTTCCAGCGCCGCGACCGACCAGATAAACATGCCAGAATTCCAAAAGAACGTGCCTGATTCGAGATACCGCTGCGCCGTTTCCATATCCGGCTTTTCGACAAAGCGGCTGGCCTTCAGGAATTCGATTCCGTCATGTTGGGCATACGAGTCGGTCGCCTCAATGTAGCCGTACCCCGTGCTGGGTTCGGTCGGCTGGACGCCGATGGTCACGAGCACGTCTTCCTTTTGCGCAAGGAGCAGGCTCTGGCGCAGGGTATTGCGGTACACGTCCAAATCTCCGATGATATGATCGGCCGTAAGGATACAGAACGCCGCGTCGGGATCGTTCGCCTTGACCACGGCTGCGCCCAGGGCGGCGGCCGCGGCGGTATCCCGGCCGACCGGTTCGCCGATAATATTCTTGGGGGGCAATTGCGGCGCCGCTTTCTGCGACGCCTCAACAAGATCCTCGTTGGTGATGACATACACCCGTTCCGGCGGGATCCACCCTTCCAGGCGATCCACCGCTTGTGCGAGCAAAGGCTTATCGCCGACAAGCGATAACAGTTGTTTGGGTTGCGTGGATGTACTGAGCGGCCAGAAGCGTTCGCCTTTCCCTCCGGCCAGAATGACGGCATACATGGGGTCTGTCATTTATCTCGTCTCCTTTACGGATTTTACCATTGATGCGATCCACGCCTGAACGTCCTTCCGCTTCGCGGGCGAGCGATCGGCGTCATGCAGGCGCTGTACGATGGCGCTCCCGACGACGACGGCATCGGCAAATCGCGCCGCGCCGGCGGCCTGAGACGGATTCGAGATGCCGAACCCAAGGGCCAGCGGCAGGGACGTGATACGTCGCGCCCGCTTTAAGAGGCGATTTGCATCGCTCGCCAACGCATTCTGCATTCCGGTCACGCCTGTGCGCGAAACAGCGTACACGAATCCGGTGCCATGCTTCACAATGGCCTTGATCCGACGATCCGGACTGGTCGGCGTGATCAGCACGATGTTGTTCAGTCCTTCCCGTTCCAGTAGCGCCGCATACTCGTTGCTTTCCTCGGCGGGGCGGTCCAGTACAAGCATCCCGTCGATCCCGGCGCGGGCCGCTCTCCTGACCGAACGCTCGAAACCGGGCGCGTACAGAAGGTTCATGTAACAATAGCACATAATCGGGATATCCGTTTCTCGGCGTAGGTCGCGCACCATGTCATACACGCCGTTCAAAGTCGTGTTCGACGCCAGCGCGCGAGCAGCCGATTCCTGATTCACGCGACCATCGGCCAGCGGATCGGAAAACGGAATGCCCAGTTCCACGATATCCACGCCGGCCTGCTCCAAAAGCAGGACGTGTTCGCGGGTGGTCTCCAGGTCGGGATCGCCCGCAGTGATATACGCCACAAATCCTTTTTGCCGGGCTTCGCGCAAGGCCTTAAAGCATCGATCAATTCGTGTCTGATTCTTCATGTATTCAACTCATGGATACGGGCTATCCCATACAATGTAAGATACTTGTCATATCTAAACGGCAAATCCATTCCCTGCATTACCCAGCGCGCATAGCCGCCCGTCGCACAGAGTGTGACGGATTTGTTCCGCATGTGCCGCATCAGGTAATGGGTGATTTCCTTTACCATCCCCCGATACCCGTGCAACGCACCGATGCGCATCGCCTGTTCCGTAGATTTCCCCACGGCCTGTCGGACGGGCGTGAGATCGATACGGGGCAACAGCGCCGTCTTCTCCGCCAGATAGTCCAGCATCAATGCAGGTCCGGGCGCAATGACACCTCCGGTATAGCCCTTGCGCCGTTGAATGATATCAAACGTGGTTGCCGTTCCGATATCAACCACAATTACCGGCGCGTCATAGCGCCAGACGGCGCCTGCGAGGTTGGCCAGGCGGTCTTCGCCGACGGATTCGGGGTCCGGATATGTCACGGTGGCACCCAGTCGCAACGAATGGTGTACGCGCAAGGTCGGCACATGTGCGATCGATCGGATAGCCTTAATCAGCAGATCATTCACCGCAGGCCTGACAGAGGCCAAAGCGGCGCCATCCAGAACCGTAGACCCGATCATGTCGCGTATCGTGCGCTGTGCCATCCGGGGCTTCAGTTTGGCCGTATCGATGCGGAGCGGGCGACGAATTGTTCCGTTCACATAGAGGCCGAGCGAGGTGCTTGAGTTCCCGACATCCACCACCAATAAGCGCGATTGGGATTTGACCGTATGGCGCGCCACTATCGCATCCACTCCAAAGACAGATCCAATGCGCGCACGGAATGGGTCAACGCGCCGACCGAAATGGCGGTGGGTCGCGCCGCCGCATAGTCGCCCACGGTTTCGAGAGTGATGCCGCCCGACACTTCCACCTTTACACGTCCCGCACAGCGCTCGATACACGCGCGCACGTCGTCCGGCGACATGTTATCAAGCAAGACCCAATCCGGAGGATCATCCAACACCCCGTCCAACTGGTCCGGTCGATCGATCTCCACTTCAATCTCAAGATCGGGAAAGCGTTTGCGCGCCGCGTGTACTGCACCCTGAATGGTGCCTCCATTCCCCGCATTCCAGAACGCCAGGTGATTGTCTTTGATCATCACGCGGTCATAGAGGCCGAAGCGATGATTCTTCCCGCCGCCGCACTGGACGGCGTATTTTTCCAATGCGCGCAGTGTGGGGATC
>SKZA01000091.1 GCA_007127595.1 Kiritimatiellia bacterium | reverse complement strand
TCCGTCAACACGTCTCGCGGTCGCGCCAAGAGTTCCGTGAAAAACCATGTGGCGCCGATGATGACGCCGATCACGGCGAAATAAGGCGTTGCGCAGGCCGTGAAGACAAAGGCCGCCGCCATCAAACTGATCCATCGCGCCGCCGTAGTACGCACATAAGCCAGTATCGCGCCCACGAGAAGGATGACGCCGAGCGATGCCATATTCTGCAGGTGCATAAAATAATTAATGAGAATCGCGGGGTTGAAATGACCCAGATACGCGAACACCGGAATCAACCATGCGGCGCGATTGGGCAGGGTGGGATACGCGTGACGCACAAGCGCGTGCACTTGCGCAAAGAGGAAGAGCAACGCGCAGTAATGAAGGATGGATAGCATCAGCCCCGTCCACCAGAAGGCGTCCAGCAAGCCAGTGGTTAAAAGTCGCGCGACGCCGAAGAATGGCGCGTAGGCAATCAAGTTGTCCGACCAGTAGAACGTGTCTTCGTTTTCCGGCCAGAAGATGCGCGCGTCGGCCCATTGGATTTCACCGCGAGCGACGGAATCGGTCACGTGTTTCATGACCCAGAGATTGAAGAAGCCGTCGCCCGCATCGCCCCAGATTGTGCCCGCTTCGCGCTGGAACACGTCCAAATGGATTACGGCCCCAATCAGGTAAAGCGCCATCGCGCCGACCATGATGGATCGGTTCATGGGGTCTTTATGCCCTACAGAAAATAATCCTGCAACGCCCGAACATCCCAGTTCTGTTCACGGATATGTTTGATGGCCGCCAGAGTCGCGCGGGCGCCCGGTTCCGTGGTGACAATCGGGATCCCGCGCAGAATGGTTTCCGAACGAATCTTCACTTCATCTACGCGCGCCACCGGCCCGCTGGGCGTATTGACGATCATATGAACCTGGGCGTCCCGCATCAGGTCGAGAATGTTCGGGCTCTCCTTTTCGGCCAACTTCTTGAGCACCCGGACAGGCACGCCGGCCTTTTTGAGTTCTGCGGCGGTGCCCGTCGTGGAAGCAATCTCAAATCCGAGCGCGATCAGTTGCTTTCCGATCTCTACCATCCAAGGTTTATCCGCGTCTTTGGCGCTCAAGAATACCAGTCCATCCACTGGCAGATGTTGTCCGGCGGCGATCTGGCTCTTCCAGTACGCGGCCTCAAATGTCGTGTCGATCCCCATCACTTCGCCCGTTGATTTCATTTCCGGCCCGAGAATGGGATCGACGCCCGAGAATCGGTTGAACGGGAATACCGCTTCCTTGACGGCGGTCCATGTGACCTCCTTCGGCGGCTGCGGATAACCGATTACCTCAAAGTTCTCTTCGACGGCAATGCGCGCAGCCAGTTTGGCCAACGGCACGCCGGTTGCCTTGCTGACATACGGCACGGTACGCGACGCGCGCGGATTAATCTCAATGACGTATAACTCGTCACCGGCCACGGCCCATTGGGTATTCATCAGGCCCTTAACGTTCAATTCCAGCGCGATGGCCGTTACCGCTTCCTTGATGCGAGCAACGATGTCGGGCGTCAAGCTGTGAGGCGGCACCGCGCATGCGCTATCACCCGAATGAATGCCCGCGGCTTCCACGTGTTGCATCACGCCGCCGACGTACACCTGTTTCCCGTCGCACACGCAATCCACGTCCACTTCGATCGCGCCTTCCAGGTACCGGTCGATCAAGACGGGAAATCCGGGACTGACCTTCAACGCGGCCCGCACGAACGGTTCGATATCCTCGTCCTTGTAGGCCACCATCATGGCCCGGCCGCCCAGCACGTAGGAGGGACGCACCATGACCGGATACCCGATGCGTTGCGCGATGGTCAGCGCCTCGTCCACCGTCAACGCAGTATCACTTTCCGGCTGTTGCAAACCGAGTTTCTCCAGCAACGCGCGGCAATGCTTCCGGTCTTCCGCCCGATCGATACTTTCCGGGGACGTGCCCAGAATTGGTACGCCCGCGTTCATCAACGGCACGGCCAGGTTCAGCGGCGTTTGGCCGCCCATCTGCACGATGACGCCCAGCGGCTTTTCGTTCTCATAGATGTTCATCACATCCTCGAACGTCAACGGTTCGAAATAGAGCTTGTCCGCCGTATCGTAGTCCGTGCTGACCGTTTCCGGGTTGCTGTTGACCATGATGGTCTCGTAACCCAATTCGCGAAGCGCCATAACCGTGTGTACGCAACAATAATCGAACTCAATCCCTTGCCCGATCCGATTCGGACCGCTGCCCAGGATCATGACCTTCTTCTTATCCGACGGTCGCGACTCGTCGCGGTCCGCGTAACTGGAATAGAAGTAGGGCGTGTACGCCTCAAATTCGCCCGCGCACGTATCCACCAGGCGATACACCGGTTTAACGCCCAAGGCGATGCGTTGACGGCGAATGTCCAATTCCGTCACGTCCGGTCCGCGTAGTGCGGCGATTTGCCGGTCGGAGAATCCGGACCTCTTCGCTTCGCGCAGCAGGTCGGCGTCCAATTCCGCAGCGTCCATCACCTTGCGCTCAATCTCGACGATCTGCTCAAATTGATCGATGTACCACGGATCGATATGCGTCAACTCGGCGATCCGTTCGGGGGCGTACCCGTGTTTCAGCGCGTACTTCACGTTGAAGTGACGGTCCGTATCCCTGCGGGTCAGCTCGGTTTCAATTTCGGGTTTGTTCACCAGATCTTCCGCTCGCAGATCGAGACCCGCCACGCCGATTTCCAGTCCTCGAAAGGCCTTTTGCACAGCCTCACGGAAATTACGGCCGATCGCCATCGTTTCGCCCACGGACTTCATACTCACGCCCAGCCGCGGATCGGCGCCCGGAAACTTCTCAAAGGCAAAACGCGGCACCTTCACCACGCAATAATCGATGGTCGGCTCGAAACTCGCGGGCGTGTCGCGCGTGATATCGTTCGGCAGCTCGTCCAGCGTGTAGCCAACGGCCAGTTTGGCGGCGATCTTGGCGATGGGATAGCCCGTCGCCTTGCTGGCCAGCGCGGAACTGCGCGACACGCGCGGATTCATCTCAATCACCACCATGCGCCCCGTCTTCGGTTCGATGGCGAACTGTACGTTCGATCCGCCGGTATCGACGCCGATCACGCGCAGGACGGCGATGCTCCAATCGCGCATCTTCTGATACTCGGCGTCGGTCAACGTTTGGGTCGGCGCCACGGTGATGCTGTCACCGGTATGAATCCCCATCGGATCCAGATTCTCGATGGAACAGATGATCACGCAGTTGTCGTTCCGGTCACGAACGACTTCCATTTCGTATTCCTTCCAGCCGAGCGCCGATTCTTCAATCAACACCTCATGTACGCGGCTGGCCTTTAACCCGCCCGCCACGATGCGTTCCAGTTCTTCCATGTCCTGGGCCGTCCCGCCGCCGGTTCCGCCCAGTGTATAGCTGGGACGAACGATAATCGGGAAACCGAGTTCCTGCGCCACTTCCTTCGCGCGTTCGATGGAGTTCACGCGTTCGCTTTTCAGGCATTCCAAACCCGCCTGGGTCATCGCTTCCTTGAAGAGTTCGCGGTCCTCCGCGCGTTTGATCACGTCGACCTTCGCGCCGATCAATTCAACGCCGTACTCGTCCAGCACGCCCAGTTCGGCCACTTCCAGCGCGGTATTCAGGCCCGTCTGACCGCCCAGTGTCGGTAGCAACGCGTCGGGCCGTTCCTTGGCAATGATCTTCTTCACCGCCTCGGCCGTGATCGGTTCGACGTACGTGCGGTCGGCCACATTCGGGTCGGTCATGATCGTGGCCGGATTGCTGTTGATCAGAACGACCTCGTATCCTTCCTCGCGCAGCGCCTTGCAGGCTTGCGTCCCGGAATAGTCGAACTCACAGGCCTGCCCGATGACAATCGGCCCCGACCCGATCAACATGATCTTCTTGATATCCGTACGTTTAGGCATGGCAAATCGTGTTGGTTGAGATTGTTTTTGAACAGAAGCTCGCAAAGAGTTTTTCCAATGATTGGAAAAATCGGCCAAAAAAGTTCCAACGATTGGAAAAAATGACGCAAAAGTTTCCAACGATTGGAAAAGTGCATGTCAAATTCTTCCAACGATTGGAAAACCCACTTCGTGTTCTTTGCGAGCTTCTGTTCAATTCTTCATTCCCATTCGATGGTGGCGGGGGGTTTGGAACTGATGTCGTAGACGACGCGGTTGATCCCCCGTACTTCGTTGATGATCCGATTCGAAATCGTGCCGAGCGTGTCGTACGGCAGCCGAAACCAGTCGGCGGTCATTCCGTCGAGACTCTGTACCGCGCGCACAGCGGCTACGTTCTCGTACGTGCGCTCATCGCCCATGACGCCGACGGTCTGTATCGGCAAGAGGACGGCGAACGCCTGCCAGATATCGCGATAATTCTCCAGCTTCTCGATTTCTTCCTGCACGCGCAGATCGGCCTGTTGCAGCAAGGCGACCCGTTCGCGCGTGACCTCGCCCAGTATCCGTACCGCGAGGCCGGGCCCTGGGAAAGGTTGCCGATCCACAATGACGTCCGGCACGCCGAGTTCACGGCCCAAGACGCGCACTTCGTCCTTGAACAATTCGCGTAGTGGTTCGATGAGCTCGAACTTCAGGTCGGGCGGCAGGCCGCCGACGTTATGATGACTCTTGATTGTCACGGAGGGCCCGCCGATCGGCGATACACTTTCGATGACGTCCGGATAAAGCGTGCCCTGGGCGAGGTATTTGACCGGGCCGACGTTGCGCGCCTCATCCGTAAAGACCTCTATGAAGGTGCGCCCGATGATCTTACGTTTTTCTTCCGGATCGATGACCCCGGCGAGTCGGTCGAGGAAGATGTCCTGCGCGTGTGCGACGCGTAGATCCATGCCGAACGCCTCACCGAACGTGTGTTCAACCTGCTCTGCTTCGCCGTGTCGCAGCAGGCCGTTGTCCACGAAGACGCAATGCAACTGTTTGCCGATGGCTTTGTGGAGCAGGGCGGCGGCGATGGAGGAATCGACGCCGCCGCTTAGACCGCAGAGGACATGTTCGTCACCGACCTTCTCGCGAATGGCGGTGACGCTTTCATCGATGAACTGCGCCATGGTCCAGTCGCCGGAGCAGTCGCACACATCGAAGAGGTAGCGACGCAGGATGTCCGTACCCTGCGTGGTGTGTGCGACTTCGGGATGAAACTGAAGCGGGTAGAAGCCGCGCTCGGTATCGGCGATAGCCGTGTGGGGACAGGAGGGGGTGCTGGCGAGCGTCCGAAACCCGGACGGCAGCTGATCCACTTGATCGCCGTGACTCATCCAGACGGGTAGTTGGGGCGGCACATCCTGAAAGATGACGTCCTTTTCGGTGATTGTGATTACGGCCCGGCCATATTCGCGGTGCGCGCCGGGTTTGACGCGCCCGTCGAGTTTGTTGGCCATCAGTTGCATGCCGTAGCAGATGCCGAGCATGGGCAGGCCCATGCTAAACAGGGCGGGATCGCAATCCGGCGCGCCGTCCGCGAGCACGCTGGCGGGGCCGCCGGACAGGATCAACCCTTTGGGCGGTTTCGCGCGCAGCGTATCGGCGGTGGTGTCGTGCCGCAGGATTTCGCAATAGACGTTCAGTTCGCGCACGCGCCGGGCGATGAGTTGGCTGTACTGCGAACCGAAGTCCAGAATGGCGATCCCGTCGTGGGCTTTCATGTCAGTTTACGTCCGGTGATTCGAAATTTGGAGTGCGGTGGCAACGAGCGGAGCGAGGCGACACCGCTTTGAATGCGGTTTGGCGTATTGATTCGGCTGAAAGCGGCGTCGCGTCGAAGACTCCTTGCCGCCGCACTCCATATAGCGCGTCCGAAGATGAGCGCATGATAGTCATGGTCGGCGCTCCTCCATGAGCTTAACAAACTCATCGAACAGGTACGAGGCGTCATGCGGGCCGGGCGCGGCTTCCGGATGGTACTGGACCGAAAAGAGCGGCAGCTTTTTGTGGCGAAGGCCCTCGGACGTGTCGTCGTTAAGATTGATGTGTGTGGTTTCCACGTGTTCCGGGTTCAAGGATTCCTTGTCCACGCAGAATCCGTGATTCTGCGAGGTAATCTCGATCAGGCCGGTGCGTAGATTCTTAACCGGCTGGTTCGCGCCGCGGTGACCGAATTTCATCTTGAAGGTCGTTGCTCCGAGCGAGAGCGCGAGAAGTTGATGTCCGAAACAGATGCCGAAGGTGGGTAGGCCGCTTTCGGTCAGTTCCCGGATCGTTTTGATGACCTGCGGCACGGCGTCGGGGTCTCCGGGTCCGTTGGAGATGAAGAAACCATCGGGTTTGGTCGCCAGAATGTCCGTGGCGCTGGACCCGTTTGAGAAGACTTTCGGGCGCATGTCGCGTTCGGCCATCATGCGGAGTTGATTGCGTTTAATCCCGCAGTCGAGTACGGCGACGTTGAATTTTGCCGTGTCATTTGGCCAGTCGTAGGTATCGGCGGTGCTCACTTCGCTGGACAG